>CAZPIS010000055.1:0-9091 GCA_964586745.1 uncultured Ruminiclostridium sp. | reverse complement strand
GTTCGAAATGGCCCACCCCTTCTACAACATTCCCAATGGTCTCTTTGTAGACAATACTGCCTGAATCAAAGGATACCTCAATACCAAACCGGCTTTGTATAAGGCTTTGCAAGACTTCAATTTGCACCTCGCCCATAATTTGTGCTTGAATTTCCTGAAGTTGCTCATCCCATATGATACGAAGCTCAGGATCTTCCTCCTCGATCAATCGCAGCTTGGGCATCATCATACGAGGATCAACGCCTTCCGGAAGCTTGATTTGATATGTTAAAACCGGCTCTAAAATTGGCATATTAGAATCTTTCTCTTCACCTATTCCTTCTCCCGGTCTAGTCTGACTGAGTCCTGTCACGGCACAAACAGTGCCTGCTTCTGCCTCATTCACCGCCTCGAACTTCTGTCCGGAATAAATCCGAATCTGATTTATCTTTTCTTCAATTTCTCCATAAGCTATTACGTCCCTTACTTTAAGTCGCCCTCCGGTAATCTTCATATGTGAGAGACGATTTCCTTGTTCATCCCTGCTTATCTTAAAAATTTTCGCGCCTAAATTATTAGGATAGGTTGAAATAGAGGTGTATTTAACAATACCCTCCATAAAATCCTCAACGCCTTCAAGTTTTAAAGCAGATCCGAAAAAGCAAGGGAATACTTTTCGTATTCTGATGGCCCCGATTATCTTTTTAATGTCGATACGACTTGATTCTAAATAGGCTTCCATTAAACCTTCATCACACATGGCAAGATGGTCGTAAAACTTGTCTGTATCTACTTGTCCAAAGTCAATACATCCGTCACCCAACTGCTTTTTTAATTCTCCAATGAGTTTTAATTGATTGGTACCCTCTTGATCCATTTTATTAATAAATATAAAAACCGGAATGTGATATGCCGAAAGCAAATGCCATAAGGTTTTTGTATGTCCCTGAATGCCATCTGCCCCACTTATCACTAAAATGGCATAGTCCAGTACTTGGAGCGTTCTCTCCATTTCACTGGAAAAATCCACGTGCCCGGGGGTATCTAGTAGGGTAATCTGAGTATCGCCAACTTCAAGCACTGCCTGCTTGGAGAAAATAGTAATTCCTCTGGCTCTTTCAAGCTCAAAGGTATCAAGGTATGCATCCTTGTTGTCCACACGTCCTAATTTTCGTATCTTGCCGCTCAAGTATAGTAAACTTTCCGACAAGGTTGTTTTGCCGGCATCTACATGTGCCAGTATTCCTATAACCAGTTTTTTCATAAGCAATTTAATAATCCTTCGCTGTCGATATGTTATTCACCTCACGGAAATCTTCCAAACGGCTCTATCGTTTTCTTCATAAACTCTTACGTTAGGCTGGAAACCCTTATCAAGAAGTCCGAGCCAAACATGGCATGCGCAAATACCAATATCAACATTTGGGTGTTCCCATTTAAAATGCCGGTATCCTTGTGGCATCGCAACAGTGATAGTATTATAGGAATCTTCAAAACCGAACCTCCACATTTGGGAATTTGCGGCTGAAGGTGCTTTTCTTCCTAAATCCAGCGCGTATAATATATCATCTGTCAGATGAATTAAATCATCTCGATTATCTAACAATTCAATAATCTCTTTCCGTTTATGGCTGATGGTCTTTTGTGTAATCCTATCAATCAAATGAAGTCCGCCGTCTTCATAATAGCCTAGAGGTGTAATGCAAATAGTCCGTATACCCGAAGTCTCTCCTTTTGAATATCCAAACCCCATATTTGCCTCTTTTAGCTGATCCGGTGATTGCAAATGAGGCATCAAGCGTTCAAGCTCTGCCAGCTTATAGTGCCCATACCAACAAGTAGAAAGGTTCTTGCTCTGTGCAAATAGAATGAGCAATTCTCCGATAAATCCCACCTTTGAAATTGAGATAATATCGGTTTCTGCCAGAAAAGCAATGTTATCAGGCGGAGATTGCATAAGCGGATAGAGCTCTTTTGTAGGATCTGCATGAAAAAATCTGATTTCGACATTGTGGTCAAAAGGGACCGGTATTACCCCGGCAAAATCTTTGATCTCTTCCATGACATCCTGCTCTACAGCCTTCATTTGATAACTGCGAGCCGATCTTCTGGCATCTACTGTATTTTTGATAGGAAATGAAATCAGCATGTTCTACACCTCCACAAATCCTTTTATCTTTATTATAATTCCGCCTGCTAAAATTTATTTGGTTGTTAAATACTCATACATACCGGTTTCTACAGGATGTTTCAAGGTAAGCAACATTTTTACAACAGACACGTTCTTTCCGTTATCATCTTGCATAGAAGTTTTCTCAAATGAATCATCTTGGGGTATTACGTCTCCCATAAAATAAAATTCTCCGCCCTCATCGTTATGCTTTTTTATAAAAAGAGGCATCCTAAGCCCTTTTCTATATTCTCGAATTGCTTTTACATCAGGGCTTTCCAATGTCCTTTTTGATTTTGACATCCATTGAAACGTGTAGTTATTAATAAACATATCTTCATATTTTGTTGAGTTGCTGATATCTTCTTCTTTTTGATAATTCACAAAAATTGGGCAATTAGTTTTATCCTTACTGATAATGTATCCGCCAACATTTTGAGCAACCGGATTTTCCTCCCAGCAAAGTATTCTGAAAACATCTTTTCTGGAGTACTTTTTATATAGGATAAACCCATCAAAATATTTGTTTTCATCATACTCCAGATCAAATATATATTGGGCATATTCAATCATATCATCAAGAAAGCTCATAAAAACATCATTTGCCAGATGACTTTCAAATTCTTCATTAATTATGATTTCACTATCTTTTTTAAATGCAAGGCTAACTCCGAATTTTTGGGATATTGGCACAAGTTTATTCTCAAATTTATCTGTCACAAATTCAAATCTTAAATTTGAAACTACAGAACTAAATAATTTATTACTTATTTTTGCTTTATACTTATCATATAGTAAATCTTCCAGCTTCTTTATTGAACACTTTTTGGATAAAATCAACTCTTTTAAAACAATAAGTTCTTCAATTCTCTTTCCGTTCAGAATTTCGCCGGCAAGTAACTCCAGAAACTTTTTTTGTTTTGGATTAAGCACTGAATTATAAGAATTTTCTCTTTCGGAAACAAAATTAAAATATGATTTGGAATAATCCACATATAACTTCGGATCTCTTGAACCATGATATACAAAATCCATCATCATAGGAACTCTGCCCAATTTAAATTTAAGAAGATCATAATCTTTAATTAAGTCTTTTTTTAGCTGCATATTGGCTGTATCAATAGCTTTAAATATTATTTCTTTAGCAATTTTATCAAAATTTACAGTCGAAGCACCGGGTATTGTACTGCTTCCGCTTGAAAGCAATTTCCTTAACCTGTCTTTGTTATAGCTTGAGTCACCATATAGTGCAACAGGAACAAGATAATTATTGGTGTAATTCCCGATAAAATCAATAACAGTTAAATAGTCTTTTCCGGGTACTTTTCTTAATCCTCTTCCTAATTGCTGCACAAAAATTATCGCAGATTGTGTTGGTCTTAACATTATTATCTGGTTAGCTTTCGGAATATCAACACCTTCATTAAAAATATCAACGGTAAAGATGTAGTCAATTTTTTCTGTATCATTATCACTTTCTAAGCATTTTATAGCATTCTCTCTTTCAAATTCGGAGCTCTCTCCCGAAAGTGAAACTGTTTTAAAGCCCCTCTTATCAAATTTTGCCGAAAGTTCTTTACTTACATCATTTGAATTACAAAAAACAAGACCTCTTATTACTCCATCATACGTTCCGTATAAGTTAACTTTTTCAATTATTTTATCAACCCTTTCATCGGACGTTAATTTTAAAAATGCGTTTTTCTCATTAATTAACTCGTTTTCAATTAAAACATCTGTTACGCCATAATAATGAAACGGGCATAGCATTCTCTCTTCTAATGCTCTATGGAGCCTAATTTCATATGCTATATTATGCTGAAACTCTTTGAAAATATCATATCCGTCTGTTCTTTCAGGTGTAGCAGTCATTCCAAGCAGAAATTCAGGTTGAAAATAATTCAATATTTTTTGATATGTTGGTGCACCCGCTCTATGAGTTTCATCTATTACTATATAATTAAAAGACTTGGGATCGAATCTACGTAAAACATCATCTTTTGAAATTGTTTGTATTGTGCAAAAAATATAGTCGGCATTATATGCTTTACTGTTTCCACTTAATAAACCCATCTTAACATTTTGTCCAATTACCCTCTGAAAGCTTCTCATCGCTGCATTTGCAATGTTTTCTCTATGGACAATAAAAAGAAATCTTTTTATTTTATTCTTCATTACATCAAACGCAGACAGATATGTCTTACCGGTACCTGTAGCAGAAATCAAAAGAGCCTTTGAACACCCTTCTTCCCTCAGTCTTTCAAGCGACTCCAAGGCATCTACCTGCATTTTGTTTGGTTTAATTTTGTAAATAGATGAAGTTTTAAATGTGTTCGCATTATAATTGACGACATAACTATCGTCGTCTTCTGCAGCATTGCTTTGATAACTATTTTCTTTAAATTCATCTTCAAATGCTTTGTTGAAGAAATCATGTTTTCTATTTATATCATAAATTTTTTGATATTCACTTATCCAAGATTTATCTACTACTGTTGCATTTTCAAAAGTTTTATTAAATTCCGATACTGTTTCTGTCAATAATGAACCGTTTTCTAAAGAGGTAAGCTTTATATTCCACTCTTTATTATAGCTCAATGCATTTTGTGTAAGATTACTACTTCCGATTATCAGGCTATAAGTATCATTCTTTCTAAAAATGTACCCTTTTGCATGAAAATTATTTTCCACTACAATTCGTACGTCTAAGTTCGTTAAAGAAATCAGCCTTTCCAATGCCTTCGGTTCAGTAAAATTCTGATACTGAGAAGCGACGATCTTTCCTTTTACTCCTTTAGCCTCAAGCTCCTTTAATACATTTATTAAAGCCGCTACTCCACTATTTGTAACAAAAGCAACCGAAAAGAAAAATTCATTACAATTATTAAGTTCATGAACAATACTTGTTAAAACTTTTTGCCCCTTTTTAAAATCGTTCAGGAGCAATTGAGGCCTATACTCTGTCAGAGACATTTCATTGATATCAAAAAAACCTGTATTTAAAGCTTTAGCAAGTTGATCTCTAATAATCATATTTTAGTCTCCATCAACTTTTCAACGATTGGTCTGTCGGCTGCCGCCCAGTCTAATGTATTCAATTTTTCTGTTTTAAGCCAGATATCAGAAATATGCTCGTTTCGATTAATTTTTCTATTTGACACATAACATAAATAGCTGTGCATCGTAATCATAAAATCGGGATAAGTATGTTCCACTGTACAAAAATAATTTTCCGGTTTAATTTCCACAGAAATAGACAATTCTTCCCTAAGCTCTCTTTGTAAAGATTCCTCTCTTGTTTCTCCTTCCTCAACTTTACCTCCGGGAAATTCAAACTTGTATGAAATATAATTGTGCTTGCTCATTCCTCTTTGCATACACAAAATTTCATTATCATTTATTATAATAGCTGCAGTAACTTCATAATGTTTCATCTTTTTCACCTCTATGAATTATTAACCTTGAAAAAACTTTATTCAGCTTTGCATTTATTCCTTTTTTATCTTAAAAATTTATAAACTTTTTTAATTATAACATTTTAAAAACTTTTTCTCAAAACTTAAACTATAGTGTTGCGAATAATACACATAAAATTCCATGAATGTTTTTAGATACTTTGACAAAACTGGATTTGATACATATAATGGTGAAAAGAGCGCATATAAAGCTTCTTGAACGCCTGGCAGCACTTACGCTATTGCTCTGCTAAAAGAGTTGGCAACGCCAAACACCTATATGTAAAACCTCTATAAAAAAATAATCCCTTGCGGTTGAAGCGCTTTCGATTAAAAATTAATTTTTAATCAAAAATAAAAGAAAGAAGGTATATCATGTTTACCTATTTCTTATATGGACTTGCAGGTATCGGACTTTTGATGTCATTTATAAAAGACCGGAATAAGACAAAGATGGCCCTCAAAAAGGCATGGAAATCGCTTGAAAATATCCTGCCTCAATTTTTATCCATTTTAATCATTATCGGTCTTGCTCTTACTGTATTAAGCCCGGAGACAATAACAAATCTTCTCGGAACAAGTTCAGGGATTTGGGGTGTACTCGGAGCGGCAATTATCGGCTCTATTACGTTGGTGCCTGGGTTTATCGCATTTCCGCTGGCAGCGGCGCTTTTGAAAAACGGTGCGGGATATATGCAGATTGCAGCCTTTATATCAACTCTTATGATGGTGGGAGTTGTAACTTTGCCTCTTGAGATAAAGACATTTGGCAAGCGTGCGACAATTATCCGAAATATTTCGGCATTCGTGTTTTCTCTGCTAGCCGCATTTGTGATTGGAGTGGTGCTGTAATGAAAGAATTTTTTAAACGGTATAAAATATTTCTTCTGCTAATTTTCGTTAATATCTTGATTGGACTTTTATTTCCGGATATAGGGCTAAAATCTTTAAACCTGACTATACAGAACTTCATTGAGATGATATCTATAATCCCTCCGGTTTTTATACTATTGGGTTTATTGGACGTATGGGTTGATAGGGCTACCATGATGAAATATTCGGGTAAAGATTCTGGGCTGAAAGGTATTCTGATTGCTTTCTTATTGGGTTCTGCCGCAGCCGGCCCCTTATATGCAGCATTCCCCATCGCCGGAGTGATGTTGAAAAAAGGCAGCAGCTTATTCAACGTTTTTATATTTATCGGTGCGTGGTCGACTACAAAAATTCCAATGCTAACCTTTGAAGCTGCAAGCTTAGGGCTAACTTTCACAATAACCAGAATGATACTCAGCATCATCGGTATCCTAATAATTGCAGCAACTACCGAAAAAGCAATAAATCAGGAACAGCGAAAGGAGATATATGAACTCAATCAATAGCGATTAGACAGTTTTATAAAAAAGTATAGCAAAAAAGTTATCCCTTTATTTCACTAACATTCTCGTATCAGTCTTATATAGAATTCTACTACCTTCAAAAGTGTGCTTATGGGAATTCTCTCATTATGCCCGTGAATCATCCCTCTTTCCTCTTTTGACAGCTTCATTGGCGAAAACCGGTATACGCGGTCTGTAATTCTGCAATAATGCCTTGAGTCACTGCAGCCAAGCATAAGATAGGGAGATACTATGACTTCGGGCCAAACACTTTTTATGGCCCTCATCAGCATGTACCACTCATCACAATCGGTATCAGAATAAATGGATGGATTCATACCGCTCACGATACTAATATCAATCTCGTCATTGCGAATAATTTTCTTCAACCTTGTTATAGCCGATTCTATTGTGTCTGCTCCCAAAAGCCGAAGATTGGCTCCAACTTTTGCACTTGACGGAATTACATTAAAGGCTTTGCTTCCTTCCATTCTGGTAACAGCACAGGTAGTCCTCATCATGGCATTGAGCTCACCGCCGGATGTTTTACTGATAAAACTAATTAACGGTTTAAAACACCAAAGGTTTGCAAACAAGATTCTGTACAAAAAACTTGAGTGTCTTCCCAGTGTGTCAAACATCTCTTTAACAGGCTTTGTAAGCTGAGGCTTAAAAGGATTCCTTTCAATTTCTACAACTGCCTTTGCCAGTAAACCTACGATGGTATGTGAGGGCGGAGTGGAAGAATGCCCCCCTTTGCTTTTCATTGAGAGTTCGATGTTAAGGCTGCCCTTTTCTCCTATGCCAATTAGAGCGGACGGAGTTGAAACACCGGGAAAAGCTTTTTCAACTATGGCTCCTCCTTCATCAAAAACAAAAGAAGGCTTTACTCCCATTCTTTCAAGCTCATCGACAATATCTGGGCAGGATTGGCCTAATATTTCTTCGTCTCCCGAGAAGGAAAAATAAATATCCTGCTTTGGTGTGAAGCCTAATAAAATCAGGTGCTCCGCAGCTTCTAATATTCCGCATAGAGTAGCTTTTGTATCAAGGGTTCCTCTACCCCATATTTCATCATTTTCAATAATCCCCTCAAAAGCAGGTTTAACCCAGTTATTTTCATCTACCGGAACCACATCATAATGTGCCATAAGTACAACAGGCTTATCATCCGCTTTTCCTTTCCAGTGATACAGCATCCCCGACTTTCCTATTAGCTTGCGGGGGCATGTTTTATGAAATTCCGGGAACCTTTCAAAAAGGAGATTTCTAAACTTTTCAAACTCATTTGTGTCAACTAATTCATCATCAATATCCGAGACCGTTTTGCAGCGAATCATATCGGCCAAATCGCCGACAATTTTGTCTTTGTCTATTGCCGGCACTTCGTTCTTTTCCGAGCTTTCTTCTAATGGCTTAAAAGCAGCCGCTCTTATAAATATGACAACTAAAAAAGTAATAATAATAAATAGTATTGTAGTTCCTATATATAAAGCCATAAATATTCCTCATTTCCTTGTCCTAATGGGTATTTTACAGCAAACCCTTTTTGTACATAATTCTTGCTACACCAATGGATAAAGCAGCTCCTACCGGAACTAATATACCAACTGAGCTAGCTAAAGAAGGTACTAATAAGAACAATATAACCATGAACAGCAATGGAGCAATCGATATCTTCCAGTTTTTGCTGATATAAACTACACCAAGACCTCCGAATAGAGCCGGTAAAATATTATCAAAAGCAGGCTTTAGCTCAGGTGAGTTTAGAATCGGAGTCAATTGACCTATCAGAAGAACCCCTATGGAAATAATTATGGTTGTAACAATGGAAGAAGTGGCTATTGCAATTGTTGAAACAACTTCGCCTTCTTCAGTCCCCGATTTGACATCGTTAATCTCCATGGCATTTAGAGCACATGGAACTTTTAGATTAGTAAGGTTTCCTGTCACGAACCCAAGATAAGACCCGGCTGTTCCCAGCATGGGGCAAAAGGTGATTACCTCAATAACTCCGACAGTCCAGAAAATAGGAGCTACTCCCAACAGCCCTTTTAATACCGATTGCATAGGAGGCCAGGCATTGTAGTAAACACACATTGCCACAGGCA
>CAZPIS010000054.1:7383-9095 GCA_964586745.1 uncultured Ruminiclostridium sp. | reverse complement strand
TGTGAAGCTGACCGGTAATGTTCGGCGGCGGAATTACTATGGTAAAGGGCTCTTTTTCAGAATCGACCACAGCATGAAAATAATTTTTTGCCATCCATTTACTATATAGCTCATCCTCAATCTTCTGAGGGTCATAGATTTTTTCTATTTCCTTATTACTCATGATATACTTCCTTTCTGTCTATCCGAAAATCATTAATTCAATAATTCTTTATTAATTACTAAATATTATCTAAAAGCATACAGTATCAAAAATACACCGGGCAACATAATAAGAACGCCAATGACCTTGACTCTTGCGATAGCCTTGGTCAACTTATACTGTTCATATTCTTTACCTGTAAATTCTTCCGCTTCGTTCGCATTTATTTTTTCTACAAGATTCAGGCGCTTTACGATTAACTTTGCCCCATAATTTGTCAAAGCACCGATTAGTATTAAAATACAAGAAATGATCTTTAGTGTTGTCATAATTCATCCTTTCATTAGAACCCCACCCGTAAACACAATCTAAGATTGCTGATGGATTCCAAAAAACTTATTGCATTCACAATAAAAAAGCCTTCATCCAAAACAATTGGACGAAAGCTAACCTCCGCGGTACCACCAAAATTCCCTATCGGGCTCTTAACCAAGAAGATAACGGCTCTTAACCGGTATAACCTACTATTGTTTCAGATATACATGCTCAGGAGCGACTTCAACAGCAATTCTCCATGGAAATGCTTACAGCCTTAGGGCATTTCCTCTCTGTTTGGTTTTTCTGCCTACTACTCTCCGTCATTGCTCGGACATATATTTATGATATTAAAATATGACCGTCAAATTGTCAAGATAGCATATAAAAAAGTTATATATCCGATGGGGGTATAATTCTGGTTATACTGGCCGGAGTATTACCCAGTTTCGTCCAATCAATATATCTTACCGTATTGCTCCAGCCATCATATATTTGAACCAAGGTGTTATCACGTTTATCCTTTTTGGAATACACTTTATAGCCAATAACGCTGACAGTATGGTTTTTATAATCGCCAAAAGCCATATTTAACAGTAAAGGATTAAATTTATCTATACTCTTCTTAATAATTTTAAGCTTACTGAAATAATCGTTACATCCGTCACCTTTTATGTAATTAAATGCTTTCCACGTATCTTTAACCATATCATCAATCACCCAAGGAGTGTAGACAAACAAATCCCTTATAACACCTGTTTTAATTGGGTCATAACCGTATTTAACACCTATATTTTTTACTGTTTTATATATTTCAATTACATCAGTTGGTATATTTGAATAACCTATAATATTATAGTATTTCATAACCCGTGTAATTGAAGCTAATACACAATTATTAGAATCATTTTCAAATAATATCTGAGTAAAGCTTTCAACTTCTGAAATCGTAGCAGTATCAGTTTCATTCCAACCCAAACCATACTCCCGGTTAATATATCTTGCAGGTTCTTCAATCCCTCCATAGCCTTTAAAACTATTATGCTGACCGTTTTCTTTCAGATTTTTGTTCTCCATATACTGTTCTTCCGTTCTTTGTTAATTCTTAACTCTATTACTCAAAATTAAACCATCTTCCTTATTGAAAGAAGATTTGATTCTTAAATAATACCATCTCTATAGCTTAATAAACAAGCTCTTACCAGCCTAAACAAATCTATGGTCCGGTATATCTGCCTCTTTGATTGTTTAACCA
>CAZPIS010000054.1:6091-7283 GCA_964586745.1 uncultured Ruminiclostridium sp. | reverse complement strand
CTTTGATTGTTTAACCATGTACTATTTTTCTACTTTGTGGTAAAATTGTTTTTGGGCTGAGAATTAAACGATTAGCTCAATTGATAGAATAAGGAGGTGAAAACATGTTAATAGATGATTATGTCAATATTCCCATTCCAAAGCAGAAGCGGATTGCCCTTATTGCTCATGACCATAAGAAACAGGATTTGGTGAATTGGATTAAAGAAAATATAACTGTGTTACGAAAGCATTTTCTTTGTGGTACAGGCACCACTGCCAGGCTGATTGCAGAGGAAGCAGAGCTTCCGGTACGAGCTTATAACAGTGGCCCGTTGGGTGGAGATCTGCAAATTGGTTCACGTATTGTTGAAGGCGCAATAGATATGGTGATATTTTTCTGGGATCCCCTTGAAGCACAACCACATGACCCGGATGTTAAGGCTTTGCTGAGAATTGCGGCCGTATATGATATCCCGATAGCCAACAACCGTGCTACTGCAGACTTTTTACTGACATCTACACTTATGGACGGTGAATACAACCGAAGAATTATCAATTATAACAAAAAAATGCAAGAAAGACTCAACAAATTTCAAGAAAAATAAAAAGACTGATAGGGTAACACTTAATTTCCCAATCAGTCTTTTTTAGTCTAAAACAAAATCTTATATCGGTTCGGCACTAACTCATTTGTTTCTTATTTTTTCTTATTTTCCATTACGCTTTTACATATTCTACATACCTAAACCTTACCTCTGCGTGGCTTTCTTGCCATTCTCCCACATCAGTTCTCTGCCAATCCTTATTTTCCTCCAAATTTACAAGATATGTATCTGCATCATACTCTTCATCTATTTGCGTTATAAGGGCAGTATCACAATAAGGTAAAAGCTGCTTATAAATTGTTGCACCACCGCATACATAAACCTTTTTATCGATATTTTCAATTTCATTGAAGAGTTCTTCAAAACTGTGTACGATTACCGCACCCTCACAAAGGTAATCTTTATCTCTTGTAAGGACAATGTTAATGCGGTCGGGCAATGGCTTCTTATCCTTAAACGATTCTAATGTTTTCCTTCCCACAACAATAGCATTCCCTCTCGTAAGCTCTGAAAAGCGTTTTAAATCCTCGGGAATTCTTTTTAAAAGCTTATTATCCTTTCCCAGACCCCAGTTTCTGTCTGCCGAGGCTATTAGAATAAGATTA
>CAZPIS010000054.1:0-6081 GCA_964586745.1 uncultured Ruminiclostridium sp. | reverse complement strand
TTCTTTCCACTAAACAGCAACCGGAATGCTCTTAATTTGCGGGTTTGGTTCATAACCTTCTAAAACGAAATCCTCTACCTTAAAACTGTAAAAATCCTTTATTTCGTTGTTTATCAATAGCTTGGGCGCCTCTTTCGGTTCTCTGCCAATAAGCTCTCTTACCAATGGCTCATGCCGGTCATAAATATGGGCATCGGCAATAACATGAACCAGTTCCCCGGCCTCAAAACCGGTAACCTGTGCAAGCATATGCAATAATACAGAATACTGAACCACGTTCCAGTTATTCGCGACCAACACATCCTGTGATCTCTGATTAAGAATTCCATTGAGCTTGTTTCCGGTCACGTTAAAAGTCATACTGTAGGCACAGGGATAAAGATTCATCTCGTGTAAATCCTCATGATTATAAATATTAGTCATAATTCTGCGGCTGGAGGGATTATTTTTAAGATCAAATATAACCCTATCCACCTGATCGAATTCGCCTTCCCTATACTTGTGCTTTATTCCCAGCTGATAACCGTAAGCCTTGCCTATCGAACCGCTTTCATCAGCCCAGGAATCCCAGATGTGGCTGTTTAATTCATTTACATTATTTGATTTTTTCTGCCAAATCCATAATATCTCATCTATAGCAGCTTTGAGATTAGTGGGTCGTAAGGTCATTATGGGAAACTCCCTGGATAAATCATATCTGTTTACGACACAAAATCTTTTCCGGGTATGCGCAGGTGCTCCGTCAGCCCATCTGGGCCTTACTTCTGCTCCTTCATCTGAAAAACCGTTATTCAGAATATCCTTGCACATATCAATAAAAATAACGTCGGCGCTGCTCATATCAAAAGACCTCCTAATATGTAAGAAACAATATACATCAAATTCTACATAGCACTAAAAATAATATACCCTACCTGATTTCTATTTACAACCCGATGCTTGGATGTGATTCTGCAACTTTGCTTATAATATGGTATATTAGGATTGATATTATTTAATAAACACTTATATCACTAGGAGTTGCATACTATGAAAATAAATCCTGAAATTAAAATTCTGGGGTTTGAAACCCCATATGAAGAGTCCCAACTTGTAGTTTTCGGGGCTCCCTTTGACGGAACAGTTTCTTATAGGCCGGGTTCACGTTTCGCCCCTAGTTCGATACGAAATGAATCATTCGGTATTGAAACCTATAGCCCATATCAAAATGCAGATCTTCTTGATATTAAGGGCTGTGATGCAGGAGACCTTCCTCTTCCCTTTGGCGACCCAAAGGCTGCGTTAGATATGATTAACAGTTTTACTCTTAATATAATTCAGGATAAAAAAATTCCGATTATGCTTGGCGGAGAACATCTTGTCACACTTCCGGCTGTCGAAGCAATATTAAATAAATACCCTGAGCTTTGCATACTGCATTTGGATGCCCACACTGATGTTCGTGACACATATATGGAGGTCTCGCTTTCACATGCTACTGTCATGCGCAGAATCTGGGATAAAATAGGCGATAAAAGAATCTGGCAATTTGGCATTCGTTCCGGAGAAAAATTTGAATTTGAATGGGCTACTGAGCATAATCATCTGAATTGCTTTGATTTGTACGGAATAGAAAACGCCCTTGATACAATAGGAGAAAGACCTATTTATCTCACCATAGACTTAGATGTCCTCGATCCGTCGGTTTTCCCCGGGACCGGAACCCCCGAACATGGCGGTGTTAGCTTTATGGATCTTCTTAACTTTATATTTAAGCTTAGACGAAAATATATTGTCGGTGCTGATTTAGTTGAACTGGCCCCTCATTATGATGCAAGCGGTATTTCAACTGCAGCGGCCTGCAAGCTGTTACGAGAATTAGCTTTGGTGCTTGGCGAATAAACGATTATTGAACGACCGTAGTTACCCGAATTCGGGTTTCTTTTTCCCATACCTCAACTAAAATACCGCCGTTTAAAATGGTCTGAAATATTTCGGAGCCCTGCCCGGCAATACGCTTTATTGCTTCAGGACTTGGGTGTCCGTATATGTTTCTGCCTACTGAAATCACTGACATATTTGGATTTACAGCCTTGATAAAGCTTTGATCAGATGAGTATTTTGAGCCATGATGAGCTACTTTCAGCAAATCACAGCTTAATTGTAAATTTTTATCAAGAAGCCTTTTCTCTGATTCAAAGCCGATATCTCCGGTAAAAAGCGCATTAAAATCTCCGTAATCCAGTCTTACGACTAAGGATAATTCATTGGCATTTGTTGTAGAATCACTTAGTATAAGTTGTTCCCCAGTTAAAGGATACAGCGATTTGAGAGTCAGACTATCCTCTTCATATATAAGGTCTCCTTCCTTCATCCGGAAAACAGGTACACCCTTTTCTAATGCATAATCAGTAAGTTCTCTCATTTCAATATCATATGTATCTGCTACGACAAGCTTCTTTACTTTTATTTTATCAATTACAGTTTTCAATCCGCCTATATGATCCATATGTCCGTGAGATGCAATCATCAGGTCTATTTCTGTCATATTCAGATTATAAAGTAAAGGTACTACAATTCGCTCGCCGGCATAGGAACCATCATCATCATTTATACTTCCTCCACCGTCCAGAATAATGTTTTTGCCTGAGGGTGTTCTTATAATGGCACAGTCCCCCTGCCCTACATCTGCAAAATGTATCTGAAGTGATTTGGACGGAATACTTATAAATAGAATAACCGCTCCGCACATAACAATTATTGACGCAAAAACAGGTTTTGCTACTTCCTTTGTAAGTCTCGTATATCCGTAGAGAAGGAAAAGCAGGATAAAATAGTACAACAATACTAAAATTATGCTTGGGGTTGCCAAATTAATCTCAGCCCAAGGTATTGCTGCCATTTTTTCTGTTACAAACAGCATAATATTAACCACTACGCTTACTATAATACCAAGCAGTTTTGCAACGGGAAGAAGGAGGTTCCCTATAATAATCAGAATAGCTCCAAGAACAGTAATTATTCCTGTCAAAGGCACTATCAACAAATTTGTAAATACTGATATTATAGAGAATGTGTTGAAGCAATACGCAATTATAGGAATTACACCTATTTGAGCGGCTATAGTTCCGGCTAACGTGTCCCTTATTATTTTTGGTATTCTTACAGGTAGCCTGCTAAAAATGGGCTTATATAGCATAACAAGCGATAATGTCGCCGAAAAAGACAAAATAAAGCCCAAGTCAAATAGCATAAAAGTGTTACTTATTAATACAATTATTGCCGATACTGCCAGGGAGCAGTAAATATCGGCTTTACGCCATAAGAGCATCCCTGTCAGCGTAACTCCGGCCATAATAGCAGCCCTTATTACTGATGCTTCCATCCCCGTCGCAAATACGTAGAATATCATACTGGGGAATGCTAAGACTGATGACCACCTGGGATTAAAGCCTATTTTTTTTAACAGCCACAAAAGAGGCGCTAATAAGAATGCTATATTAGCTCCGGAAACAGCCATAACATGAGAAAGTCCTGCTCTTCTAAAATCCTCTTCCATTTCTTCAGGCATATCGTCGGTATAGCCTATAAGCATCCCGGCTAAAACTGAGGATTCTTTTGCGGGCATACAACTATTTAAAGTATCTATCATATTATGACGTAGCTTATATCCGGTATTTTTAAGCCATAAGGCTTTATTATCACCCATAATAGTAATGGCCTTGGACTGAGCGCTCATGGTTCCGGATACTCTGCGTGAAGCCAAAAACTTCCTTGTGTTAAATCCTCCGAAGTTTCTTCTGCCTAAAGGTATTTTTATCTCGCCAATTATATTTACTACTGACCCGTATTTTAGCTCGGAAATCTGATTGTCACCATAAATACTGACTTGGATTCTGATATTCTTATTTTTTGGAATAGCCTCTTTATCTACCGACTCAACATTCATAATAAAACGAGTTTTTCCATCCTTGAATTCCGGTTCATTGAATAATGCACCCTCCACAGAAATTTTTCTGCCTTCCCACTCCTTACAAGAATTATCATAATAATTTTTATTAATGCTGTGTAATACATAGCCCGAAATGAGCAGCGGAATAGCAATTATAATAAACCCCGAAGATTTTTCTCGTACTGGGCGATAGATGAGTATAAAAATTAATAAACTTAATACTAAAGATATTAATCCCCATAAATGATAATTATTTACATCCGCAAGCATAATGCCCCATATAAGAGCCAATGCCCATATCGCCAAAGGTCTTTTCATACAAACCTCATACTATTTTACTATTCTTTTCATAATAGCTACCTGAGATGTTCCGAATTGATGTAATGATTGCTCTAATTCCGGGTCATGTGAAAAGCCTACTTTTTCCCAGAATGAAAGTCCCTGTCCATTTTTGTACGAAACCGCGGCAATACATGTAACAGTACCATACTCTAATTGTATTATGTTCAGCAGCTTGTTTATTGCATTTGTGCCAAAGCCCCTGTTTTGAAAAGCCGGCTCAATTATCAGAATACTAATCCATAGCACTGAATTTTTCTCTATATCTTTTATAGATCCATATATAAAGCCTATAGGGTCTTCAGTATTTCTGTTATATATCATAAAGCTCAACGAAGAAGATTTAACCGGCATCTTCAGTTTTTGAATAATATCGGAAAAATTCTTAAAGCCTGTGGCATAACCAAAACAATCAGTCATGCCATACCATTTTTCCAATATCGTCATATCCTTTTCATCCGGCTCTCTGAAAACTATTTCAACACCTTCATTAATAATCATTATAGCCTCTTTATTCCAATATTTCTATTTATAGTAATCGGAATTTTTATAATTTTCCTTTAGTAAAGGATTAAATTTGAACGTTAAGGGGTTGGATGTACCAGATACCATTGCTGCCATCCATTATAAATATTCTTCCATATCGGATTTCTTTCACCTCTGATGTAATTATGATAAAGCACCGCTCCGTATTTTCTGTATAGAGGAAGAATTACTTCATTTGCATTTTCTATATTAAGGCTTTTTTTCGTGAATTGCAGTGTTTCATTGTTGCTCGCATAAAGTGGAATCCGGCAACCTAAAAGCATCATATCAAACTTACCGCTGTTTATCAGTTCTTTCTGCTTACCAACATCAGCGCTTTGCGCATCTACCTTTATACCTATTCCCGTAAATGCATTTGTAATCCATTCACTTGTATATTCCCGGTCAGTATTTAGGCCATTATATATAAGCGAAAGTCGTACCGGTGTCTTAATATTATTTTTGTAAGAATAAAGATAGCCTTTGTCATAATCATAGAAAAAACCTGAATCAATCAAAGCATTAATAGTGGTATTCCGATTCACATTACTTTCTGGAGCGCTTTCTTCATAATTAATAGCTGATTCGCCCCTATTAATAGGGTTTTGTCTTTCATAACGGCTTAAATATTCAATTATAGCAGTTCTGAAATTTTCTTGACTCATTGGAGAACCGGTTTCACCTTCAGGAGAAAGGATTAAAAGCTCAAGGATATTGCTGACATATTTATTGAAAAATATATCTGCCCTCTTGGAATAGCTCTGTAAATCCCCCTCTTCTAACCATGCAATATCAATTTGTTGTCTTTGAAAGGCCTGCATCATTTGGGACTTATCTGAATAAAGCTTGAAAGTTATTCCGTCAAGCCATACAGGGTGCGAAAGACCATCATCTGACTCTAAGAACCACCAGGCATCGTTCCTTACAAGTGATATTGAATCCTCGTTATAGGACTCATATTTAAACGGTCCGGTTCCAATTAGTTGCATAGATTCCTTATGCCCCTCTATTGGCCATTCTTGAAATATATGCTTTGGTATTACCGGAAATGTTAGTTTTTCGGTAAATCCAGTATCTGCTTTATTAAGAATAAGCCTGAAGCTTAATCTGGTTAAGGGTTTTATGCTATGTATGTTAGATATATGGTTATTGTACAAAGATTTTGTATATGCGTTTTTTATAGTTTCTATAGAAAATGCTACATCATCAGAGCTAAGAGCTGTACCGTCATGAAATAGAATGCTGTCTTTTAGTATTATATCAAGAATAAGCCCATCCTGACTAAA
>CAZPIS010000053.1:0-9124 GCA_964586745.1 uncultured Ruminiclostridium sp. | reverse complement strand
TTAGTATACCACCACATTATTAATTTTACAAGCAAAATTTTAAAATATTTTTTCGCCGTAAACTTTTGCTCTTATTGTATCTTTTTAATTGGCAACTCTTTCGCTCAGCCTTAATGTGTCGGCTACCATAGCGATAAACTCGGAATTGGTTGGCTTGCCTTTTCTTGTGTTTATAGTATAACCAAACAAATCATTTATGGTATCCACTTTGCCTCGATTCCATGCAACTTCGATCGCATGGCGAATAGCACGCTCCACTCTGCTGGGAGTTGTCTGATGGTTTTTAGCAAGTTCGGGATAGAGCTTTTTAGTTACGGCACTTATTATCTCACGATCTTTAACTGCCATTGTAATAGCATCACGCATGTATTGATATCCCTTAATATGAGCAGGAACACCGACGTCTCTCATTATTTGAGTTATTTTTGTCTGAACATTATCCCCTCCAAAATTTGATTTTGACAGGCTGGTTGGTTGAACTGCCGGTTCCATTCTGATTACTGTAGGGATGTGAGTTCTTACCAGTTCTCTTATTCTCTCAACCAGTACACTTAAATCAAAAGGTTTAACGATATAATAAATTGCGCCCAAGGAGAGAGCTTGCTGTGTTATTGTGTCCTGCCCTACCGCGGATAAAATAATAAATAAAGGTTTTTCGGAGGCATTGACATTTTTATATTTCATTAAGACACCTAACCCGTCAAGTCTAGGCATAATAATATCAAGAACGACAATATCCGGTTTTGTTTTCTCAATCATTTCAATTGCGTCCTCACCGTTCTCAACTCTAGCTGTAACTTCAATGTCATTTTGGCTCTCTAAAAATTCTGTGATAATCAAACCAAATGCTTCATTATCATCAGCCACCATAACCCTTATTTTCTCATTCACGTTAAAACCTCCCTTTTGTTATATGTATTAATTATATTGTTCAGTCCCACATTTTACAAGAAAGTTTTTTCTATTACCTGCAATTGCAGACTAAAATGCACATTGCAAGCAGGTTTTTCTAATTTTATAATTATAAAACAAGGGAAATATGACGAAGTTTATCGATTCCCAAAAATAAATCAGGTTCTTAGCTTCTTATGTAGTTTTTTATTACATTTAAAGCTTAGCCGCTCCTTACTATCCGTTGTTTAGTAGCCTGCATCTATTATTTTTGCAGATATTTCTGCAAAAATCGGTGCGGCACTGCTTGAGCCGCTTTTTCCATCCTCAATAAAAACGCAAAGAGAGTAGCGTGGACAATCTATTGGAAAATACCCCGTAAACCATGCATGTAGAATATTCCTATCATCCTTAACCCATCCTGTTTCTGCGCTACCCGTTTTTCCGGCACTTCCTCCGTGACCGCCTATATCAGCCCATTTACCGGTTCCTGATTGAACCGTTAACAACATCATCCCTTGTAAAGCAGCGGCAGTTTCTTTTGATATAGCTCTGCTCCAAATAGGAGTACTTACATTTCTTATTTTTTCGCCTTGATTATTTACAATCGCCTTTATTAACGACACATTATTTAATATCCCTCCATTTGCTATGACTGAAGCCATATTTGCAGCCTGAACAGGCGATATCAGAACCTCACCCTGACCGATTGATATATTGCCGATTTCAGCTGCTGACGCATTTCCTATATAGCTTGGAAGAATACCCGATGACTCTTCAATACCTTCATTTTCTAAACCTGTATTTTTTCCGAGCCCAAATTTTTCTGCCATATCTAAAATTTTATCCCGCCCCACTTTCATTCCGAGATTAATAAAATAGGAGTTGCATGATCTCGCAAATGCTTGAGCCATATTCATATTTCCATGACCTCCCTCTTCATAGCTGGTACATTTCATTCTTAATCCGCCCAAATCCACATATCCGGGGCAATCAAATGTAATATCCGGCGAAATATCATTTTCCAAAGCAGCAGCCGCTGTTATCATTTTAAAGATAGATCCGGGTGTGTATGCTCCAATAGCCCTATTAAATAATGGCTGTCCTTCATCCAGCAGGGACGGATTAACATTTGAAGGATCAAAATCAGGTCTTGATGAAATGGCTAAAACCTCTCCTGTAAGTATATCCAAAAGCACGACAGAACCCTTATCTACCATCCGGTCCATGGTCTCCTCAACAATGCTCTGAAGATGATAATCCAATGTTAATTGAATGTTTAACCGCTCCTTACCCATGCTATTCCAAATACGATAACCCAGGCCGCTCATAAAACCATCTCCGGCATCAGCTAATATACCCGCATATACACCGCCACCACGTTTTAATGTATCCTGATATTCTTTTTCAATTCCCGCTAATCCCTCCGCCCCCATTTCATCAACATATCCCAGTATATGTGGAGCTAAAGTGCATTCATCATACCGAATCCTTAAATCTATTACACTGATTCCGACAAGTGAAGAATCTGTTATAGCCTTTGCTTGAGGAGTAGTAATATTAATGACATAAGGCAGATTGTCTTTAGAGAGCTGATCTTTTAGATATAATAAGTCCAAATTCAATACATCTGCAATTGTTCTTAATGAATTGGGGTTTTTTATAAGCGTAACAGGCTGCAAGATAGCTTTCCAGTAGGTACCCCGGCCTGTAAAAGTGATACCATTTCTGTCTAAAATATCTCCCCGTTCTCTGTAAATTAGCCTACTCCGGCTTTGTTGTATGGCAGCTTTTGTTGAATACTGTTTACCGGTTACAGCCTGTATATTAAATAGTTTTATTGCAACCATAATCAATAAAAATGAGAATATAAATCGGACTATTATTAAACGTCTTTTATGCAATTAAAAACACCCCCGCTATACGTAAGCATTCCCAATTATTTGCATTTAAATTCAATTTTTTGATTTGAACTGAAAAATAAGGGTATATAATTTATGTCTATATAAATCACTTCATTTGTTTGTCATATGTTTTTCAGCATTATAATAGAATAGAATAATAAAGGAAGGAGATTTATATGGAGATATACGGCAGAATTACTTCTTTGCATAGGAGCGACAAACACGTACTAAGCACACATCAATCAGATTTTTACGAATATTCTCCTGAATCAATTTCAGTAAGAAGTACCAGAGAATCAGAAAGAAATTCTTATATTGAGAAAAACACACTACTTAATCTACCAAAGGATTTAATTAAATAATATACTTACAGATATCAACCCTATTTGCTTGTTTTTCGAAAACCTTAAAACAATCTTTTTATTAACATTTTTTGACTTAGTTGATGGAGAGGTTAATTATTTTAACACTTCCCAATATTTCTTGGTCTTTTTTATATCATCAGCAACCTGTTTTTTCAAGGCATCTATATTCACGTATTTTTTCTCATCCCTGAGCTTATGAATAAAACAAACCTCAATATCTTTACCGTAAATGTCCTCATCATAATCGAGCATATGAGTTTCTATTGAAAAGACACTTCCTTCCCTGAGGGTAGGAGCCATGCCTACATTAGTTATGCTGTTTACCCATCTGTTATCATACTTTGTTTTTGTTATATATACACCATTTGCAGGAACAGCCATATTGGGATGCGCCATTATATTAGCCGTCGGAAAACCCAAAGTTCGGCCAATGCGTCTCCCGGCTATTACAGTTCCATACAAGGAGAAATGTCTTCCCAAAAGCTGAAAAACCCTTTCCATTTTCCCTTTTTTAATATATTCACGAATTAGAGTACTACTAACAATCTCGGCTTTTACCTTAACAGGAGGCACCACTATGACTCTGAATCCATACTTTTCTCCGCTTTTTTTTAGGTACTCTACATCCCCTTTTCCCATATACCCAAATCGATAATTAAACCCGACAACCGCAATACGGATTTTTAAAGTGTCTACGAGAATATCTTTTACAAATTCCGCCGGGGACAAGCGAGAAAAAGATTCATCAAAATCCTTATAGCATAAGGTATCCAATGCAGTCGATTCCAAAAGCTTTGTCTTCTGTTCATTTGTTGTAATAATCTGACTTATCAGTGTTTTTCTAAGCATTGTATCCGGATGCTTGGTAAAAGTATAAACCACCGACTGCAAATCATTTAATCTGCACTCACTGACTAAGGTATTTATAAGTGCCATGTGACCAATATGAAGACCATCAAAATTACCCAGTCCAACACCTGTATTTCTCTGAAAAGTATCCTTATCGATTCTATTAATAACCTGCAAATTGCTCCACCCTTTCACAGGCCAATGCTGTCATCGCCAATCCATTTATGTGTTCGCAAAATTAAAGAAGAATCTTGTTCTATGGTTTTGCCAATAGCAAGAAAAGTTCCGTTTTCATGGTACACTCTTGTTAAGCCCGGTGTCAATCCATCGACATTCAAGTTAAGACCGTTTTTCAATCTAATTGCATTCCTTTGGGTTACATATAGTGGAGGCATTTTTAACAGTGCTTGATCCATAGAAATTAAAACAGTGTCCAATATATTTTCGGCTTCTAATTCCTTTAAACCGTCCAAAGTATTTGAATTTTCCAGTAAAAATGGTCCTGAGCGCGTTCTGATAAGCGAATTCATATGCCCTCCGCATCCAAGGAGCTCACCGATATCATGGCATAGAGTTCTCATGTATGTACCTTTTGAACACTCCACATCAAATATTACAATTACTTTATCTGTTTTTCTCTCAATACTTAATATCTCAAGCCTGTAAAAGCTTACAGGTCTGGGGTTCCGCTCTATCTCTATCCCTTTTCTGGCAAGATCATAAAGCCTTATCCCATTAATTCTTACAGCTGAATACATAGGGGGAATCTGCTGTCGTTCTCCTAAAAAGCTATTAACCGCAGCCTTAATTTCTTCATCTGTAGCCAACACCGGCCTTTCAAAGATAATATTACCGGCTGCATCCTGAGTATCTGTCGATATACCCAATAAGAGTCCCACTCTATAGGCCTTATCTTTATCCACCAAATATTCTATAACCTTTGTTGCCTTACCTATGCACAAAGGCAACACACCACAGGCATCGGGATCCAGTGTTCCTGCATGCCCCACCTTTTTAGTTTTATATAATTTGCGTATTCGAGAAACAACATCAAAAGAAGTTATGCCGGTTGGTTTATTTATATTTATAATTCCGTTCATAAGGCTTCCTTTCGGATCTTTGGTACTATAACAGCTACAAGCTTTTCTATAAGGTCATCAAGAGTGTCGCTGCTGTTGAAACCGGCTGCCCGTTTATGGCCGCCCCCGTTGAATTCTTCAGCGATTTCTGATACGTCAACATAATTGTTGGACCTTAAATTACCTCTCAAGTTTCCTTCCGAATCCTCTCGTAAAAACACAGAAACCTCGACGCCCTTCAAATTACGTCCTATATTTACCAGACCCTCAAAATCATCGCTCTTTACATCATAGTCTTTGATGTCTTCATAAGTTAAGTATGAAAAAGCCAACTTCCCGCCTTCTACAAGGCTCAGCGAATTCATAGTCTTCTTCATTAGAAGAAGCTTCGTATAGGAAACCATATCAAATACTTTCTTAATTACGTAAGGAAAATCAATTTTATACTCCAAAAGATCTGCACAAATTCTTAGTGTCTCGGAAGTGGTATTTGTATATCTGAACCCGCCTGTATCAGTAACAATAGCGGTATATAAACAAAGAGATATTTCTTTGTTTATACTTCCCTTTAAATAATGTAGAATCAGTTCATAAACTATTTCGCCGGTTGCTGAGGCATTTGTGTTCACATAGGAATAATCGGCCTCAACTCGGTTGGTAGTATGATGATCTATACTAAGCCTGGTTTTAGCACTCCAGAAATAAGGCTCTCTTTTGCCCAGACGGGAAATATCTCCGTTATCAATGTTAATTGAAGTGTTATACTGCTTTTTGGGATTTGTTTTTATCAGATCCTGACCGGGGAGAAAATCCAAATTATATGGTACTTCCTCCTCAAGCAATATATCAACCTGCTTTCCCATATTGTCCAAAGCTATCCCCAGAGCCAATGCGGCCCCCAAAGCATCGCCATCTGCATTTATATGCGGCAGAAGAACTATATCTTCGGCGTCCATTAGTTTTTCTGCTATTTTTTTTAGTATCGGATCAGCCATATAGAATTCCTCTTCAATCATTCTCTTGGTCAGAATCAGTTTTTGGTACCTTGCTTTCACCAATTGTTTCATCAATTAGCTTACTAATATACATCCCTTTCTCGATTGAATCATCCAATATGAAACTAAATTCGGGGATATATCTTATATTGACTCTCTGGCCTATTTCATGGCGTATAAAGCCTGCAGCATGCTTTAATGCAGCTAATGCGCCATTCTTTTTTTCGTCGTCTCCAAATACACTGACATAGACCTTGGCATACCTGAGGTCCTTAGTAACACGAACTGCCGTTATAGAAACTAACTCGGGAAGTCTTGGGTCTTTGATCTGATTTCTTATCAAATCACTCAATTCTTTTTTTATTTCTTCAGATAATCTGTCTGTTCTTTCCATAATAACACCAAACCTTTTTTTATTTTGTCACTATTATATATATTCCCCAAAATCAGCTTGGATTAAATAATTTCAAATTCACCGCCTTAAAGCTACTTCAAGACGGTGAATTAACAATGACTATAACCAGTTTAAGATTTTATGATCGTTGTACTTCTTCCATGTGGAAGGATTCAATAATGTCTCCCTCCTTAATATCATTAAAACGTTCAATCATTATACCGCATTCATAACCTGCAGCCACTTCCTTGGCATCGTCTTTGAAACGTTTAAGCGAAGAAAGTTTACCTTCAAGTACTACAATTCCATTGCGTACAATTCTGACATCCGAATTGCGAAGTATCTTTCCGTCTGTAACATATGAACCGCCTATTGTACCTACACCGGATACCTTGAATAACTGACGGATTTCTGCATGACCGTTTACAACTTCCTTATAAATAGGATCAAGCATACCCTTCATGGCTTTTTCAATATCCTCGATGGCATCATATATAACTCTGTAAAGTCTCATATCGACTTCGGCTTCTTTAGCCATATCGGTTACCTTAACCGATGGTCTCACATTAAAACCGATAATAATTGCATTTGATACCTCTGCCAAAGTAACATCGGCCTCAATAATAGCACCGACGGCGCCATGTATTACATTAACCTTAACCTCATCATTGGACAGCTTCTCCATACTAGAACGAATAGCTTCTACAGAGCCTTGTACATCGGCTTTAATAATGAGATTAAGCTCCTTGATATTACCCTCCTTAATCTGGTTAAACAGATCTTCCAGAGAGATTTTAGCCCTGCCTATATGCTTCTGGTGAATTTCTTGTTTACGCTTCTCAGCCAGCTGCTTAGCTACTTTTTCGTCGCCTATCGCGTAGAACAAGTCTCCCGCTTCCGGAACCTCGGAAAGTCCGAAAATCTCAACAGGGATTGAAGGCCCTGCTTCAACAATCTTTCGTCCTCTGTCATTTACCATTGAACGAATATGCCCAAAAGTTGAACCCGATAATATGGCATCCCCTGTTTTCAGCGTTCCACGCTGCACAAGAAGAGTTGCCACAGGTCCTCTGTTTTTATCAAGCTGTGCTTCTATAACAGTACCTTTAGCCTGTTTATTCGGATTTGCCTTCAGTTCGAGAATATCGGCAGTCAATAGCACCATTTCCAAAAGTTGATCAATATTCTCACGTTTCTTAGCTGAGACCGGAACTGCAATAATATCTCCGCCCCATTCTTCAACAAGGAGTCCATACTCGGTAAGCTCTTGCTTGACTCTGTCCGGGTTGGCATTAGGCTTATCAATTTTATTAATAGCAACAATTATTGAAACTCCGGCTGCTTTTGCGTGATTAATTGCCTCGATAGTCTGGGGCATAACTCCGTCATCAGCTGCGACTACAAGAATTGCAATATCGGTAACCTGTGCACCTCTTGCTCGCATTGCGGTGAATGCTTCATGTCCGGGTGTATCAAGGAAGGTTATATCCCTACCGTGAAGATTGACTGTATAAGCACCTATTGTCTGGGTAATCCCGCCTGCTTCCTGTTCAGCTATATTTGCACTTCTTATTGCATCCAAAAGCGATGTCTTACCGTGGTCAACATGGCCCATGACCACAACAACCGGAGCTCTGGACTCCAATAAATCATCATCATCTTCAGCATCATCAAATAAAATATCTTCTTGGCTTACTACGACTGCCTTATGAACCTTAACTCCAAATTCATCACCGATAATAGCAGCGGTATCATAATCCAAATCTTCATTCTGAGTAGCGGTTATGCCCATAAGGAACAGTCGCTTTATAACATCAGCTGATGTTTTTTTCAAGGCTTCGGCAAGCTCTTTAACCGTTAATGTTTCATTTACAGTAATATCGGTTAAGACAGCCTTAGGCGGAATATATTTTTCTTTTAACTTATTCTTCCTAATCCTTTTTTCAGCTCTTTTGGCATTGATAGCTTCTTCAGTATCATCATAGAAAACATCGATTACAAACTCATCGGACATCATATCCGTAACCTTAGCTTTATGTCCTATAACTGTATCCAGCTTCTTTTTTATATCACTGTCCCTGTTCGTGCTTCCCGCACCGGAACGGACAACATCTTTCTTCTGCTCTTTCTTTTCTTCCTTTTGCTTCTCAACTCCTTGGAAGGATCTTCTCTCTCCCCGGGTAAAGACTTTTTCCTCAGTTGCACCTGATGGTGCCGCTGCTTTTGGAATAGCTAGTGCCTTATTTCTACCGCCTGCGGATCCCCTGTTTCCATCATTACGGAAATCACCTGATTTGGCATCCTTGTCATATGGAGGACGTGCTCCGTAAGAAGAACCACCCTGACGCTGGCCACCCTGATAACCGCCCTGATAGCCGCCCTGATAGCCGCCCTGATTACCGCCCTGATAGCCGCCTTCACGGGGTCTGAATTCACCCTGACGCTGGCCACCCTGATAACCACCCTGATAGCCGCCTTCACGAGGCTTAAATTCTCCCTGGCGTTGGCCTTGATAACCGCCTTCACGAGAATCACGCGGTTTAAACTCACCTTGGCGTTGGCCTTGATAACCGCCCTCTCGAGAATCACGCGGTTTAAACTCACCTTGGCGTTGGCCTTGATAACCGCCCTCTCGAGAATCACGCGG
>CAZPIS010000052.1:0-9193 GCA_964586745.1 uncultured Ruminiclostridium sp. | reverse complement strand
GCTTCAGAATTCAACATAACGACGCAAGAGGCCCGGCAAAAGGCGGTATCAGATTCCATCCAATGGAAACAGTTGATACAATCCGTGCACTGTCTTTGTGGATGACATGGAAATGTTCTGTCGTAGACATCCCCCTTGGTGGAGCTAAAGGCGGTATTATTTGTGATCCCAGAAATCTTACAGAACGTGAACAAGAGAGATTGTGCCGTGGCTATATTCGTCAGTTGGCGAAGAATGTCGGTCCAAATACAGACGTTCCCGCACCCGATGTAATGACTAATGGAAAGCATATGCTTTGGATGCTTGATGAATATGAAACTATTCACGGCTGCAAAAATCCCGGATTTATAACAGGTAAACCTGTTGGTATGGGCGGTTCATTAGGAAGAACAGAAGCAACCGGTTATGGTGTTGTTTATGTTCTGAATGAAGCACTAAAAAATCTGAGTATGGATATTAAGAATACTACTGCAAGTTTCCAGGGCTTCGGTAATGTTTCTCAATATGCAGTTAGATTATATCAACAATTAGGCGGTAAAGTTATT
The DNA here is from genome assembly GCA_964586745.1 of uncultured Ruminiclostridium sp. Taxonomy (GTDB): domain Bacteria; phylum Bacillota; class Clostridia; order DSM-8532; family DSM-8532; genus DTU059. Next base: position 8,648 of record CAZPIS010000052.1, on the reverse strand, counting down.
GCCATATCCTGCTGGAATGAACCGGACAAAAAGGCTTATACATTCCGTAAGCTTGACGGTATGGACATCAATGCACTTGTAAGCATAACAGATCCATATGGAACCATTGATAATGAAAAGGCTAAAGGACTTGGATATGAAGTTCTTCCCGGCGATGCCTGGATTGATCAGGATGTTGACATTTTAGTTCCTGCAGCTATGGAAAATCAAATAACAATTGAAAATGTACAACGAATCAGTAAACAAGTTAAGGTTATTATAGAAGCAGCCAACGGACCTACAACACCCGATGCTGATAAAGTAATCTCCGATAGAAATATTTTCCTTATCCCCGACTTTTTAGCAAATGCCGGCGGCGTAACCTGCAGCTATTTTGAACAGGTTCAGTGTAATCAGAACTATTACTGGGAAAAGGACGAAGTTCTTGAAAAGCTCAATATCAAAATGACCTCAGCGTTCAGAGCAGTTTATGAGCTTGCTCAAAGCAAGAGCCTGCGCATGCGTGATGCTGCATATGTAATTGCTATTAATCGTGTCGCTCAAGCTGTTAAGAGCCGTGGATGGGTTTAATTTAATAGAATTTTAAGATATTATAAATAAGGAGGTTGGATTTATATCCAACCTCCAATCTATAATAAAGGGAGACCTTCTTAATATGAATTTTAATAATAATTCCGATGACCTGCTTGATGTCCTCAAGGAACGAGAAAAAGAATTAAATTGCCTATATATGGTTGATGAAATTCTGGGAAATCATCAATTATCTATAGACGAGCTATTTAATGGAATTATCAGAGTTTTGCCTTCAGGCTGGAGGTTCCCTGAATTATGCCGTGTAAAAATAATTTACAAGAATAAAAATTATCAAAGCCCCGGCTTCATCTCATCTCCTTTATCTGAAACCTGTAATATAAAAGCAGACGGAAATATTGTCGGCAACATAGAAGTTGTCTATATAAAGGATGTTCCAAAAACAGATGAGGGTTATTTCTTATTCAAGGAGAAAAAACTGATAAATACTGTTGCTGACAGAATCGGCCAAATGCTTGTTTACAGGCAGATGAAATCTGTCATGACTGACTGGGAAATTTCAAAATCTAATTCACTTAGTTCTGATAAAGGATTAAAGGAATGGGAATTTGTTATAGAGTTTCTCAAGCATACCGATCATAGTATGCTTCTTCATGTGTGCAGAAAACTGACAAATCACCTTCTTATTTTAGGTGTTAATGAAGCATCCGGCATTTTTAATTCTTCAACAGGTAACTTTATTGATGACGAGGGATATTCAAATTATCCTACCGCCTCCGAACCAATTGGTGATATTGTATGCGTTTGTGAAAATGCATTTGGTATAGCAGAAAAATATATAGGCGCAGAAGAGCTGAAAAACCAAATCAAAAGATGGATACAGGAAGAAAATGCCTATTCTCTCATTAAAGCAATCGGAAGCATCTCACCCTCACTTCATAATATAATTGAAGCTTTGAGAAGATTCCAAAAATCATCGAAGGGGGACAAACTCATGTTTTCTCCCAAAGGTCGATGGCTTACTGTCGGATTAATAAAAGACTTTTTATCCAACAAACCTGATTTTATTAATATTGCAGCTCAATATTTAAATTATAGTGATTTTTATGAGATTATAAACAAGATTATTTATTTCTCAGAAAGTCAGGGGAAAATCGGAGGCAAGGGTACCGGTTTATTTCTGGCTAAAAAAATACTCTCAAAAGAAAGCGATAATCTTCCTCCCCTGCAATCCATTAAAACTCCTAAGACATGGTATATTACAACAGATACCATAACCGGTTTTCTTCATTATAACGATCTCGAGGAACTAAACGAGCAAAAATACAGAGAACTTACCGAAATACGTATAGAATATAGAAATATTATACAGTTAATGAAAAGCTCCAAGTTTCCGCCTGAGATTATTAACAGTCTATCAGTAGCCTTAGATGATTTTGGCGATACACCTATTATTGTCAGAAGCTCCAGTGTCCTTGAGGATCAGACCGGTGCTTCTTTTTCCGGTAAGTATAAAAGCCTGTTCTTAGCCAATCAAGGCAGTAAGCAAGAAAGGTTATTAGCACTTCAAGATGCTATAATTGAAGTTTATGCATCTATGTTCGGTCCGGATCCGATCCAATACAGAGCAGAAAGAAATCTTTTAGATATAAGCGAAGAAATGGGTATAATGATACAGCAAGTTGTCGGTACAAAGGTTGGCAAATACTTTTTCCCTTTGTTTTCCGGTGTGGCTTTCAGCAATAATGAATACAGATGGTCACCCAGGATTAAGCGGGAGGACGGTTTGATTAGAATGGTTCCCGGATTGGGCACCCGTGCGGTAGATCGTTTAACCGATGATTTCCCTATACTTTTATCACCGCAGCAACCGGGTATCAGGGTAAATAACGTACCCGAGGAAATAAAAAGATATTCACCTAAAAAGATTGATGTAATTAATCTAGAGAACAATTCCTTTGAAACGCTAGAAATATCTAAGCTGCTAAAAGAATATGGAAATCATATTAATAATATAAACAAAATCGTATCTATCATGGAATATGATCATATCAGAAAACCGAATATGTTTGATATAGATTTTGAAAAAAATGATCTTATTGTAACCTTTGATGGAATAATAGACGATACACGTTTTATTACACAAATAAATACAGCAATAAAAACTTTAAATGCAAAGCTCGGATACCCCGTCGACATTGAATTTGCCTTTGACGGTAAAGACTTATATCTACTGCAATGCAGACCTCAAAGTTTAAGAGAGGATACTGCACCCGCCCCTATTCCTCAGGATGTATCGGCCAAGGATATTATTTTTTCAGCGAATCGCCATATTTCAAATGGTATTATTCAAAATATATCACATATTGTATATGTTGATCCCGGGCGTTATGGTGAATTATCTGAGTTAGAGGATTTGAAAACAGTAGGGAAAATAGTCAGTGCGCTTAATTATTTTCTTCCGAAACGCCAGTTTATATTGATAGGACCAGGTCGCTGGGGAAGCCGCGGTGATATAAAGCTGGGTGTATCGGTAACGTATTCCGATATCAATAATACTGCTGTTTTAATTGAAGTTGCCAAGAAAAAAAGCGGCTATATCCCCGAATTATCTTTCGGTACTCATTTTTTTCAGGACCTTGTAGAAGCCAATATACGTGTGTTGCCTTTATATCCCGATGATGTCGGTATTATTTTTAACGAGAAATATCTTACAAAATCCAAAAATATTCTTAAAACTATATTCCCCGAATACGAAAGATTCGAAAATGTGATAAAGGTTATAGATGTGCCAGCCTCCTCAGACGGATATAATTTGAGTATATGTATGAATGCGGACTTATCCCAAGCTTTAGGCTTTTTAACCCCACATAGAATTAAGCTTCCTAGCCGGAAAAGAGTAGTTGAATACGAGGATTATATCGGAGATGACAAAGCATGGAGATGGAGATATCATATGGCCGAGCAATTAGCCGCCAGAATTGATTCAGACCGTTTCGGAGTTAAGGGTTTTTACCTTTTCGGAAGCACCGGTTCGGGTACTGCCGGTCCCGGAAGTGATATTGATATTTTAATTCATTTTGAAGGTAATGAAACACAGCGAACAGACCTGACAACATGGCTTGACGGATGGAGCACCAGTCTTGCCGAGATAAATTATATGAATACCGGTTACAGAATGAATAAAATTCTCGATGTCCACATCGTTACAGATGAGGACATCAAGAATAAAGATTCTTTCGCTATTAAAATAGATCACCCGGTAGACCCGGCAATATCTTTTAAGACCTCTTAAGCCTTATTAGGTTTTATCAACTGCCTTTTTTCTGTGAGCCTTTAGCATTATAACTAAAAGCGGAATTATATATGCAACAAGCAATCCCAGGGTAACAAACAGCATCAATTCGGATTCCGGGGCAAGCCCTATGAATATCAATATTGGTGCTCCTAAAACAATAGCGAAGCTACTTCCTGTCAATAGATTATTTGCAGCGGGTGTTTTAAATTCAGGGTCTATTTCCCTTAGTAATACTACACCCGAACTAATTGTTCCGGTAAGCATTCCGTACATGGAAACCATTCCTTCATGCTCATAGCCGGGATATATTTTTCTGCACAACCATTTAAGATAATAAAAGGTTACTATTCCTCCCAGGACAGCCATTAGAATGAAAGGGATCCATAGTCCTTTCAATTCCTTAAATTCAATTGATGCAATTCCAGCAATGGTCATAAAATCAAAAGAAATTCCTGATATCCTGGATAAAAGGTAATTATTCGGGTATTGACGCGTCATTACCTTTGCTTTCGTTAATGCATCAAAGCCCAGTCGACAGCCTGTTGCCAATAGTGAACCTGTGATAAAATTAAATCCCCAAATTAACGGCGACAATGTCTTTGACAAGCCCGGTGCAACCTCCGCCAGAACGCTTGTAATGCCAAGAGATACAAAATATGTGGCCAAATATATTAAAAGAACAAGTGCAAATTGGACTGAAAACCTATCAACTGATTGAGATATGGGAATCTCGTTCTCGTCCTGAAAATCTTCTACAGTAACCGACCCGGATACATATGCCGACTCTTGCACGGTAACTTTTTTTTGCCTGTTTGCTATATTAATATAAATAACCCCGACGACACAGGCGCATATAAAGCCTGCGGCGGCAATTGACAATCCGAAGGATTGCCCTCCCGCAAAACCCAACTGCTCATATGAAGATCCTACATTATTGGCCTGTCCCGGGCCCTGACCATATCCCATGGGCAGAAGTATTCCTGAAGCCTTAAAGAAATCCGGCATGATTGTATATGCAAGTCCGATAGATATTATCAAACCTAAAATACCTTGAACCAAGTATGTACTTACAATTAATGCACCGCTTTTAAACCCTGCTAAATCGCTCTTTTCTTTCTCGCTGTATTTTGCGGGAATTCGAAGTGAGAGAGCTATGAAACCAATTCCTATAGTATGATAAGTAACCTTTTCAAGAAAGGCCCCATCCATAGGGATTATATTAAATTCCCTTAAGAATAATGCGATAAAACCGCCAAAGACTGCCGTAGGAATCATGGCTTTTCTTATAAACGTAATCTTTCGGCTTAGGATATTAGCAAAAACCAGAAGTCCGGCGAGTATACCAAACTGGATATTAAAATTCCATAAACCGGTGTTAGCTGCAGAAAAATCCAAAATAATCACTCCTCATTACTTATTTAGCTCTTATGTATTTTAATAATTCTCGGTATTTCAGCGCGCTTCTGGGATGACTTGACTTTATCTCATAAGCTTGCCTGTCTGTAGTAGCAAAAGCAATAACCATCTGCCCGATAATTTCTAAATCAGATAAGTCCCTAAAGCTAAAGGTAGATCTGGTATTATCTCCATAATCAAAAACTATACGATCATTATATAAGAGCAATGTTCCTCTTCCCATCAGCTTATTTTTACCGCGGTTAGCTTCCCACAAGGTTTGATCTTTATCGGAGTATATAAGCTCATCATGCGACATGCTTTTTATTCTTTCTATATCTTCCTTAAGCCAGGTATCTTGAAATCTGCACCAATCCAAAGTTGTCTTAAATGGAGCTTCTTTTTCGTTATTAGATGATAAATAGCCGTAAGAATCATAATTCAAATCCAGACCACAATCACATACAAGCCTATCCCCTTCACTTTTCAGGGTTTCTGTTTTCTTGCATTCAGGGCATAAATAAAGAGCTGTTTCAAGATTTTCAGCAAGATTCTTACCTTTATATTCAATAGGATTCTTTTCTTGTTCCTCATAGGCATTTACATATAAATCATTTTTTATCGCTGAATAAATTTCATCCGAGGTCATAGACTTAAGCTCTTCGGGGCTGTATTCCTTTACTATTCTTCCCTTCATCCCGCCTTTTCGCAAGGTTTTGGACCAACGAGGACTTGTAAAATAGCCTCCGTCCAAGCGGAAAGTAATCAACGAAACACTGCTTTTTTTAATCAGCTTACCCGTTGCCGGATGGATTTCACCGGTTTCACCGCTAAATGAGCGGTTACCTTCGGCAAACATACAGACATTAGCCCCTAGCTTTAATCTCTTTAATATACTCATTACAGTCTGTATTTCTGTTGTGCCCTTTACTCTGGGAATTGGGGCAACAATAAAATTAATAAGCTTACTGATAAATCCCCATCTGAAGATATGCTCACTTGCCACATAGTACATTTGGTCGGAAAATGCCAAAGTTACCAACAAAGGATCATAATCGGTATTATGATTCGCTAAAACAATATATGGATGATTAGTTGGCTTTATTTTTTCATAAGAATAATTAAATTTTCTTTTCAAAAAAGGAGTTATTATTGTTTTAAGTATTTTATATATAAACCTATGCCAGTGTAAACTATTCATTATTTTCCTCGCTTCAAATATCTATAAATTTTGGCGAAAAAACATCATTATTATTATCTCACTATTTATTAAATGCTCATATAGTATTGATTAATTCTCCTATATTTATTTGTATTTTATATAGTGATTGTCCCATTGCTTTTTACGGTAATTATCTACACCTCATTCATATCCTTCGGCAAGGTTATGAATACAAAGAAGCCTGCTATAAAAAGAGGAATAATTGCAAGAATGCTCACTTTTGCATTCCCGGTAATTGTCGCTGTTAAAGCCATAAGCATAGGCCCGATAATGGCAGCGAACTTTCCGAAAATGTTATAGAAACCGAAAAACTCATTTGAGTTCTGTTTTGGAATAATTTTGGCATAATATGATCTGCTCAAAGCCTGAATGCCCCCTTGTGCCGAACCGACCAAAGCTCCCAACACAAAAACATGCCAAATTGAGTTTATAAAATATGCTGCGATACAGGAAATTATATATGTAAATATTCCAAAAACAATCATAGTTCTGGCAGAATACTTTTTAGCAAGATTTCCGTAAATTATGGCACACGGAAAAGCAATTATTTGAATTATCAATAGTATTGCCAGAAGTACGAAAGTGTCTATTGAATCTGTACCTAATACAGTCGTAGCATAAGGAACAACCATCTTGATAATTGTATCCACACCGTCTATGTATAAAAAATAAGCAATGAGAAAAATCAATACCTGCTTGTGCTGCTTTATATTTTTAAATGTGCCGGCAAGTCTTTTAAAGCTGTTTATTACCGGGTGTGGTTCCGGTTCGATATAATGTTTTTGATTGACATTCTTAATAATCGGAATTGTAAATAAGCCCCACCAAACAGCTGTAATAATGAATCCGATCTGATACCCTATTGCCTTATCCATACCCAGAACCAGAATCATAACAAGGCTTATAGCAAAAGGAATTACACTTGAGATATATCCAAAAGCAAAGCCTCTGGTAGAAACCTTATCCATTCTTTCATCTGTTGATACATCAACTAAAAAAGAATCGTAAAAAATATTAGCTCCGGAAAACCCCACTGCCGAAAGCACATAAAACATGGCCAATAATTGCCATAATCCGCTTTCGGGAGGTACCAGCGCCAATGATGCAGTAAAAATTACCCCTGTTATAAAGAAGAAAATAAAGAATCGCTTCTTTTTATCCTTATAATCGGCAATTGTACCGAGAATAGGGCTTAGAATAGCTACTATAAGACTTGCCATAGTATTGAAATACCCCAGATCCATACTGCTTCCAACATTTTTAAACATACCGAATATTGCAGGAAGTAATGCTGTCGTAATGGCTATAGAATAGGCCGAATTAGCACAATCGTACAGAATCCATGATTTTTCTTCTTTCGTCAGCTTCATAATAGCCTCCGCATTGTAATTAATAATTATATTATAAGCGAAATAAATCTTACTCTTCCAGTTTGGATTTTATTACCTGAGAAATTCTTTCAAGATTTTTAAGCTGCTCTATATTTACCTCAGCATTTGAACTTGTTTTTATACTCAGATACTGAATACTGCCATATATAACACTTTTCCTTATTTTCAACTCTACACCTGATATGTTGCTGTACAAAAAATCAAACGAATCGCGCCCCGTATTGCCATAAACTCTGTTATTTGTGACAGAAAGTTTTCTGTTTCTGTTTAAAAGTAATTCTTTTATACACATAACAAGACACAGCACAGCAAAAATTACAATCATATAATCTATACCGGATGACAACCCTTCTTGCGGGTTGATGATATTAAAAAATGAAAAAATCATACCTGCTACCGACATAGCAATTCCCACCATAAAAGAAACATTTCTGAATTCCCCTTCAATCAGTACTTTTTCTCCACTTTCATCAAAAGACTTCTCAACCTTTTCGGTATCCATAATTCTTATTTTCTCCTCTCGTAAAAAACTTTCACATTATATGCGGTGTAGGCTCATCGGAACAATTCTCGTTCTTTTTCCACACTTTTTGTGCAATCACTGCAAAGCAGGCTGTCATAACATATAAAGCGGCTAAAACAATCCATATACTTGGCACATATCTTGCCATTATTACAGCAACGGCATTAACAAGAGTATGCAGCAGTATCGAAAGAGGATATAACCAAAAATATTTCCCGCCGTTTTTTGCTGCAAACCACACTAAAACTGATAAAGAAAGATGAATCACTACCGCTGCAATACGTTCGA
>CAZPIS010000051.1:0-9221 GCA_964586745.1 uncultured Ruminiclostridium sp. | reverse complement strand
AGGTTAAGGATGATAAAAATAACGACGAAAAATGGCTTGAAAGCATTTCTATAAGTGAGGCTATGAGCAAACTCAGCGAAAGGGAGAAAAAAATAGTTGATTTGCGGTTTTTTCAAGGTCGAACGCAGATGGAGGTAGCCGATGAAATCGGGATATCTCAAGCCCAGGTTTCAAGACTTGAAAAATCGGCCTTAAAACATATGCAGAAATATGTATAAACTGCTATAATAAAATGAGGGTTTACCCTCATTTTTTTTTGAAGGTCGTTGCACTGTTTACAAGGAGCGAAGCGACGCGGGAAACAGTAGCAACACCCATGCAAGGCTTGCCCAAGAAGGCGAGCGATAGCGAAGACCGATTGGCAGCAAGCTACTGCTGAAGGTCGTTGCACTGTTTACAAGGAGCAAAGCGACGAAAGCTTAATATTAGTCATGGGGCTTTCATATAAATAAAACATAAAAGTAAATAGGACAATATGACGATAAATCTAATATTAATAAAAATATAAAATTGTTAGGGGAGAGCTTATGAAATGTCCATATTGTTCCTTTGACGAAGACAAGGTAATAGATTCGAGACCTACTGATGAAGGTGCCACCATAAGACGGCGAAGAGAGTGCTTGAGTTGCCATAAGCGCTATACTACTTATGAAAAAGTAGAGAACATGCCAATTATGGTAATTAAGAAGGATGGTTCAAGGCAAGCCTATGACAGAGAGAAAGTCCGTAAGGGTATTCTTCGCGCTTGCGAGAAAAGATCTGTTTCAATAGATCAGATTGAAAAAATCTTGGATATTATTGAAGGGCAAATAAATAATTCGTTGGAACGCGAAGTTACCAGTGAATTTATTGGTGAGCTGGTTATGGAGAAGCTCAGGGAACTTGATGAGGTAGCGTATGTAAGGTTTGCATCGGTATACCGTCAATTTAAGGACATCAATACATTTATGAACGAGTTGAATAAGCTTTTGCATGATAAGTAAACTGGAGGTTTGCTCTTGGACAATATCGGCATTAAACAAATTAATGATATAGTAAAAAGCACATTGAATGTAATTGAACAGAGTAAGGGTGCTATATTTGATATATCGGAGAGCGCCAGAAGAGAAGTAAATAATTTAAAAGACGAGTTGCAGTATTTGAAAGCGGAAGCATCATCAATAATGAGTGATTGCCAAAGACTCGAACTCAAAGTAATAAAAAGTCGTCAAAGGCTGGCTGAAATTAACCGTAATTTTGACAAATACTCAGAGGAAGAAATGAAGCAGTCCTATAAAGAGACGAATGACCTTATGGTTGAGTTTGCTGTAACTCGTGAACGTGAGAAACATACGATATCAAGGCGTAATGATGTTGAGAGACGGCTAAAAAGTGCTATCGAAACGGTTGGTCAGGCAGAAAAGTTAGTAGCACAGGTCGGAACGGTTTTTAATTATCTTTCAGGTGATCTTCAAAAACTGGACGAACATTTTGAGAATGCTGAAAATAAAAGACTAATAGCAGTACGCATCATAAAAGCACAGGAAAACGAACGACGACGTATAGCCAGGGAGATTCATGACGGGCCTGCACAAGCTATGAGCAATGTAGTATTAAAGGCTGAGATTTGTGAAAAGATGGCAGAAATCGACATGAAAAAGACTATTAATGAATTAAGAAGCCTTAAGGATGTTGTTCGCTTATGCTTGAAGGATGTAAGAAGGGTTATATATGACTTGAGGCCTATGTCTATTGATGACTTGGGACTAAAAACTACATTACATAAATATATAGAGAGCTTTGGCCATGAGCATTCCATTAGAGTTGATTTAAAGGTTAAAGGCAATGACAGCCGTATTAAGGACAGCAATATTTCTTTAGCAATCTTCAGAGTGGTGCAGGAAGCTCTTAACAATACATATAAGCATGCAAACGCAACATTTATCAGTATACAGTTAGAATGCACTGAAAACTCGATATTGCTGAGAATAAAGGATGATGGCCAAGGATTTGACACCGCTTCATTGCATGATATGAGCAGAGATGATGACGGGGGATTTGGTATTTTAGGGATGAAAGAAAGAATTGAGCTTTTGGAAGGAAGTTTTGTGGTTACTTCTGAGATAAATTTCGGTACCACGGTTAAGGTAAAATTACCTTATGAAATCCAGGGAGGTATTATATGACTGATTATATTAAGGTAATGATTGCGGAAGATCATTCGATGATAAGAGAAGGACTTAAACAGCTTCTTGAACTTGAAAAGGATATTAAAGTCATAGCTATGTCTTCTGATGGTAAAATGGCTGTTGAAAAATATCAGGAAATTAAGCCGGATGTTATTTTGATGGATATTAACATGCCTGTAATGAATGGGCTTGAGGCCTTGGAGCAAATAAAAGCATTTGATAACGAAGTAAAGGCAGTAATGCTTACTATACATCAAGACAGAGAATACTTACTTAGGGCTTTGGAACTGGGAGCGCTGGGGTACATATTAAAGGATGCAGAAGCAAGTGCCCTGATTGAAGCAATCAGAAGTGTTAATAATAATCAAACTTATATACAGCCTATAATGGCAAGAGAACTGGTAAATGAGTATAAAAGAATCAAGAGTGGAGCAGATGATCCGAAAAATCGTCTCACAGACAGAGAAATCGAAGTTCTTAAGCTGCTTGCAAAGGGTATGTTGAATAAAGAAATCGCGAACTCACTTTTTATTAGCGAAAAAACGGTGAAAAACCATATATCAAGCATATTTCGCAAGCTTAATGTTCAGGACAGAACTCAGGCAGCGGTCTATGCAATCAAGAATAAAATTGTCGAATAATAGGCAATAAGGCCTATTTTCTATATCTGCAAGTCCCTTTAAAAATGTGCTCAAAGACGGATATTAAACGAATATGTTCCCTTGTATAATAACAGCATAAGGAGATGTTTCTTATCTAAATTATTGACTGGGGGATTAAATTATGATGTATTTATTTAATTTGTTAACACAAATGATGAAGAGCAAAAAAGGCCAAGGTATGGTAGAATACGGTCTTATTATCGGTCTTATCGCTATTGTTGTTATTGTAGCTTTAAGACTCCTTGGGACTAATCTGACAGGTATATTTAACTCAATTTCAGGTACAGTTGGTACCGCTGTTCCAACACCATCAGGAGGGGGCTAAAAACACGGAATAGCGTTATAAAAGAATGTCAAAAATAGTTGCCCCTGTATAAAAACAGGGGCATATTTTTTCTACACGGGGGGGGTGAGTGCTATGCTGAAGTTCAACAAAAAAAATAGTAGAGGTCAATCATTGGTTGAAACAGCTATTGTTTTGCCAATTATTCTTCTTATTATCATGGGAATTATTGAGTTTGGCCTCCTCTTTAATAACTATATAATTATTACCAATGCATCCAGAGAAGGTGCCAGAAAAGCTGCAATAGGCGGTACAGACAGTGAAATAATACAAGTAGTGGAGAATGTCACAACTACGTTAGAACTCTCAAGGATGACAATTAGTGTTTCGCCGTCTTTAAGCTCCAGAAGGCATGGCACTCAGGTAAAGGTTGAAGTGGTTTATAGAGCCGGCCTAATCACGCCAATAATCGGCGAGTTTTTTCCCGGCGGAGAAGCGAAATTGACCGCGGCTGCTGTTATGAGAGTTGAATAACTAAAAAGAGGCGTTAATATGGAAAAGAAAATTAACATAAAAGCACTTATAATTTCATTAGTTTTAGCATTAATCTCCTGCGGGTTTGTTTTCGGTTATATAAAAAGCTTGGAAAAACCTGTTCCCGAGGTAAAGGAGGTTAAGTTGTTGGTAGCCTCCAGAAATATGAAGGTCGGTGAAGAAATAAAAACCGCAGATGTCAGTGCTATTGATATACCGGAGGATTGTTTACCTGAGGGTATTATTAATGATAGAAAAAGTATCGAAGGAATGTATGTTCAGGAGCCTGTTATTATGGGTGAACCATTTCGCCCGGAAAGATTAGCGAAATGGGAGGAGCTTACATTGTCTTTCAGTATTCCAAATGATATGCGTGCCATTTCTGTTTATGTAAATGAAAATTCCATATTCTCAAATCAGCTGCGAGTAGGCGACAAAGTAGATGTTATAGGAAATTACACTATAAAAGCAATTGATGATAAAGAGATTAAGATTAGTAACACTATTATTCAAAATATAGAAATATTGGCTGTAGGTCCGAATAGGGTACAGAAAAATACAAACGAAGCTACCGAAACTTCAGATGAACCCAAGCTGCCAAGAGTAATAACTTTATGCGTAACTCCCAAAGACGCTGAAAAAATTGCATATACAAGTGCGTTTGCAGATTTTGCACTGTCACTTCGCGGTAATGAAGATGAAAAATTGGTTGAGAGTCCTGGCGTAATCATTGAAGATTTAATGCCATTAAATAAAATTGGAGAATTAATAGATAATTATATTGGAGGTGAGCAATAATGGAAGAAGGTAAAATTAAGGTTGTAATAATTGATGATAGCTCCGACACGGTTGAGAATGTTAAAACATTACTGGGACTGTGCGATAAACAGATAGAAGTAGTTGGCTCCGCCCTTGGAGGGAAAGAAGGAATTAAGCTGTGCCAGAAGGTAAAACCTGATATTGTATTAATGGATGTAAATATGCCGGATATGGACGGTTTAACTGCGACAAATATACTAACAAGCAGTATGCCGGATCTAGGTGTCATAATAATGTCTGTTCAGTCTGAAAATGAGTATCTGAAAAAAGCGATGTTTTCGGGTGCCAGAGAATATCTGGTAAAACCATTTTCTTCTGATGAGCTTATATCCTCCATAACACAAACATATGAAGCTCAGAATAAAAGAAAGCATAATTTGAAACTGGTTAATCAGGTTATTCAAACTAAGGTCATTACAGTGTTCAGTACAAAGGGCGGTGTCGGTAAAACAACAATTGCTACAAATTTAGCCGTTGCCCTTTCAAGAAATACAAAAAAACGTGTCTGCCTTCTTGATTTGGATCTTCAATTCGGTGATGTAGCCGTAATGATGAATTTATCGGTTAAAAATACAATTTATGATCTTGTAAAGGATTTGAACAATGTGGATTCAGACCTTGTAAATGACTATCTTTGTACTCACTTTTCAGGTGTAAGCGTACTGCCGGCGCCTTTAAAGCCTGAATATGCGGAGTTTATTGACAGTAAGCATGTAGAGCGAATATTAGCTATGCTAAACGGCCATTTTCACTATGTAATTATTGACGTTCCGGCTACTTTCCAAGATGTAGTGTTAACCTCGCTGGATAACTCTGAAAAGATATTGGTTGTCTCGACTCTGGATTTGCCTGCTATCAAGAATATCAGGGTTGGATTAAATCTCATGGAGAATCTAAGATATAAGGATAAGATTCAAGTAGTACTAAACAAGGCGAATGAACAATATGGAGTTCATTATGGGGAATTTGAAGAGACTGTCGGTTATCCTATATGGGTTAATATACCCGAGGACAGCAATACGGTTATTACAAGTGCGAACAAAGGTATTCCTTTTGTTATGTCAAGAGTAGATACAAAGGTTGCCAGATCGGTAATTCAGCTTGCAGAAAAGGTACATAATAACAACATTGAACCGGTAGCGGAAAAACGCCTGCTATGGAAAGCTTTTCAGTTTTAAGGAGGAATAGATATGGGATTGCTTGAAAGATTGGCCATGGATAAGGAAGATGAACATAAAAAGGGTAAGCCTGTATCTAATCATGGACAAAAAGATGAAATAAAGGAAGACCCATATAAAGAGCTTAAAATAAGAATTTTTGATAAAGTTGTGGAAGATGTTAAGATTTCGCAGGAAGATGAAGATAATATGCAGGTCAAAGAGGATGAAATCCGCAGAATTGTCAATGAGGTTATAGAGAGCGAAGCAAAGTATTTAACACGTAATGAACGTAATATAATTGTCAGGGATATTATTAATGAAACAATAGGCTTCGGTCCGATAACACCGCTTCTAAATGATCCTCAAATTAATGAGGTTATGGTAAACGGAGCAAATCAGGTTTATGTAGAACGTAACGGCAGGCTTGAGATTAGCGATATAACCTTTAGAGATAATAACCATATTTTTCATATTATTGAGAGAATAATTGCGCCATTGGGAAGACGTATAGATGAAAGTTCTCCGATGGTGGACGCAAGGCTTCCAAACGGTTCCCGTGTAAATATTATTATTCCGCCTTTAGCATTAAACGGACCAACCATAACAATCCGAAAGTTCTCTGAGAAACCTTTTACTGTAAATGACCTTATACGGTTCGGTACATTGACCCCGGAAGTGGCCCAGTTTTTAAAGGCTTGTGTTGAGGCGCGTCTTAATATAATTGTATCGGGAGGAACCGGCAGCGGTAAAACAACTACGCTTAATGTTATATCTTCTTTTATACCATCTGATGAAAGAATAGTTACTATTGAGGACGCTGCCGAATTGCAGTTAAAACAAGAGCATATTGTCAGACTGGAAACCCGCCCCCCCAATGTGGAGGGTAAAGGTGCGGTAACAATTCGTGATTTAGTCAGAAATTCACTTCGTATGCGCCCTGACCGTATAGTCGTAGGGGAGGTTCGGTCGGGTGAAGCATTAGATATGCTTCAGGCGATGAATACGGGCCATGATGGTTCTTTAACAACTGCCCATGCCAATTCTCCGAGAGATATTCTTTCGCGTCTTGAAACAATGGTTCTGATGTCCGGTATGGAGCTTCCGGTAAAGGCAATACGCGAGCAGATTTCTTCGGCTATTGATTTGATTGTGCAACAATCCCGTCTTAAGGATGGAACGAGAAGAATTACTTATATAACTGAGGTATCAGGGATGGAGGGCGAGGTTATAACCCTTCAGGATATATTTGTTTATAAGGAAGAAGGCCATGACAATACCGGACATATATCAGGAAAATTAATGCCAACAGGTCTTAAGCCTAATTCTATGGACAAGCTGGCTAAAACAGGTGTTGTTCTTCCTACAGATTTGTTTACCGCATAGTGATTGGAGGACGGGTGATTATGGATCTTACGGTTGTACTTATTTTATCGGTTTTAGGGATTTCGTTATGTGTTTTATGTTATCAGCTATTATGCGGTTTGTTAAATGATAATAATTATATTAGGCGTTTGAATGCATATACAAATCAGGTAGAGGCAAACAGAGATGAAAAAACTAAAAAGCAAGAAAATTACCGTCAGGGGTTAGGACTTCTAGCCAGAAGTATAGAAAAAACAGGCTTTTTTGCAAATTATAAAAACAAAATAAGAATGAAGTTAACAAATGCCAATATTTTAATGAAGGCGGAAGAGTTTTTATCTATATGTCTTATTCTTTTTGTTGTTTCGGGGCTTTTAGGGGCGGTGCTCTTTAAAAAGTTTGAAATGGTGGTAATCATGGCTGTGATTGGATGGATTGCGCCACTGTTTATATTAAACCGGAATATAAGTAAAAGATTAAGAACAATAAATAATCAATTAGGAGATACCATAGCGGTACTGTCTAATTCTTTAAAAGCGGGTCATAGTTTTTTTCAGGCTGTTGATTCAGTCAGCCGAGAGCTTACCGGGCCGGTGGCAGATGAATTTCTAAAGCTGCAAAAGGAAATTGGTCTTGGTGTCAATACGGAAACAGCTCTAGAAAACATGGTCAGCCGTGTGGGCAGTGACGATTTGGAGCTTATGGTTACGGCAGTTTTAATACAAAGACAAATAGGAGGAAATCTAGCCGAAATTCTTGATAACATTTCAGAAACAATCCGTCAGCGAATAAGGGCCAAAGGTGAAATAAGGACCTTAACATCGCAAGGCCGTATGTCAGGTTGGATTATTTCGCTGTTACCGTTTTTTTTAGCTATTGTAATAAGTATTATAAGCTCTGAACATATAAAAACACTGATAACAAGTCCCATAGGAATTATTATGATAATCATAGCTTTGGTCATGGAATCTATCGGGATTATTTTTGTCAAAAAGATAATCAATGTTGAGGTTTAGGAGGCTGGTATGGATATTATAATACTCTTATTCTTATTTATATCTTTGACATTTTTTTTGTACAGCATTTTTAATATAGATGGAAATAAAAATACAGAGATTTTACAGCGGCTCGATTACATTAAGAATCAGATTGAAGAAAGCACTCCCGAAGATGAGTATAGCAAATCATTTAAAGAGCGTGTTATAAAGCCTGTATTGGAGAGCGTCGGGAAAGCTGTACTCAGGCTGGCACCCCGAGAGATGATAGCAAGCATGGAGAATAAGATTGTAATGGCGGGTAAGCCTTATAATTGGGGGGTAAAAAATTGGCTCGGGATACAGGTATTCATGATATTGGGGCTTCCAATACTGATATTGTTGTTTTATATCCAATTCAGGATGGATATAAATAATCTTTTAATGATTATATTTGCGTTGGCTCTAATAGGATTGCTGTATCCGAATATGATACTGAACGGTAAAATAAGAAAAAGACAGTCCGAAGTGATGAAAAGCCTGCCTGATATAATGGATCTGTTGACGGTTAGTGTAGAGGCGGGCTTAACCTTTGATTCTGCAGTCTCTAAGGTAGTGGAAAAAATGCCGGGATCATTGGCAAGGGAATTTGAACTGGTACTTCAGGAAATCAAGATAGGGAAAACAAAAAAAGAAGCCTTATATCAGTTGGCAGACCGTATTGGGGTCCAGGATTTACGTAGCTTCGTAAGTGCTGTTGTACAAGCAGATCAATTAGGTGTCAGTTTAGGCAGAGTACTCAGAATACAATCAGAACAGATTCGCCAGAACAGAAAGCAGCGAATTTCTGAAAAAGCCATGAAAGCACCGATTAAGATGTTGATTCCGATGGTCGTTTTTATATTTCCTACAATATTTATTGTATTGTTAGGCCCGGTAGTGATTAATTTAATCGCAATGTTTGCAAAATGATATAAAACAATTAGAAATCAAGTTTAAAACATAGTGTTGACAATATAGCTGGTCATGTTGTAATATATAAAAGTTGCAGTTGCATGTGCTGAAATGCGCATAAACAAACAATAACTAGTAATTGGTAATTGACATTGTTTTGTAACTGCGATATACTATAATTCCGACGCAACTTTGAAAGGTAAACACTTTAGTTAAAAAACAGCTCGAAAAAAGTTGAAAAAAGTGCTTGACAGAGAAAAGTGTCGGTGGTAAGATATAAAAGCTGTCGCCGCTAACGAGTAAAA
>CAZPIS010000050.1:4246-9252 GCA_964586745.1 uncultured Ruminiclostridium sp. | reverse complement strand
GGTTGTTGGATATAAAGACGGAGAGATACTTCTTAGCCCTCTTTATCAATTTGAAGAGACAGGCGAGGGTATAAATGGGGGAATTGACGGACACCTCAGAAGAACAGATAATCCTTTGGTGAATATGGTTAAGGCAAAGCAAAGAGGTGTTGAACTTGAATAAAAATAGGGTTATACAGCCTCAATATGATTTATATGAGATGAAAGCAGAAGAACTGGTAATTACATTGCTTCTAGCCATGGGGACATGCTTTATTGTGGGACTTATTTTCTATGAAAACATAATATTGTCTGCCTTTTTATCTTTGGTAGGGATACTATATATACCCTTTAGAAAGAAGGAACAGCTTCGTAAGAAAAAAGAAGTATTAACAATTCAATTTAAAGATACTCTTTATTTTCTATCGGTATCATTATCAGCCGGGAAATCAATAGAAACAGCTCTGCTAGATACGTATAAGTCCATTCTTGGCATATACCCCGATAAAACCAGCGATATCATTAAGGAGCTTGAAATAATGAATCAGAGGATTCTAATGAATGAACCTATAGAAAAGATTTTTTGTGATTTGGCAGAGCGGAGCAAGATTGAAGATATCAAAAGCTTCGCTGATGTTATTATGATTTCGAAGCGTACCGGAGGAAATTTAATAGAGGTAATAAAAAACACTTCTGATACCATCAGAGAAAAAGTAGAGATTCAAAATGAAATCGAGAATCTAATTGCAGGGAAGAAGTTTGAACAAACGGTTATGAGTATAATGCCCTTTGGTTTGGTGTTATTTTTAAAAAGCTCAAGCTCGGGCTATTTAGATCCTCTTATGACAACTGTCTACGGACATATAATTATGACCATTGCGTTAGTAATGATTCTATTAGGACAATTGATAGGACATAAAATTATGAAGATAGAGGTCTAATTTATGATAATTATTTGCGGAGTTGTATTAGTCATTACAATACTTATTTACGGTTTTTTCCAGTGCGTTTCATATAAGAAATACATAGATTTTTTTGCACCTCTGGATGATAAAACATACTCCTATAAGAAGTTCCTTCCCGGTTGCCTGGGCATTGTTGAAATACTACAGCTTTCGGGGGCTGGAAGATACCAGACAAAGCTGAATCAGAAGCTTGTAATGCTTTATGGAAGCCGATACATATCATATTATACAAAGGTCCACTGGTCGACTAAAATATTGTATTTATTTCTGGGTGTGATTTTAGGAACATTGTTTTGTATTCTTGATTCATCGGATTATTCGATGTTACTTGTTATTCCCCTTGCAGGCATGGGACTGTTTTTTCTTGTTGATAATAATCTGGACAATCAGTATAAACAACGCAGATTTGAACTTGAAAGGGACTTCCCCGGCTTTATAAGCAAGCTTATATTATTGGTGAATGCGGGGCTGAATGTAAGACAGGCTATAGACCGGATTGTATCTGACAGCAATAAATCAGCACCTCTATACAAGGAACTTCAGTGTGTTGTATTAGATATTCAGGCGGGGTCTCTTGAATATGAAGCATATATGGATTTTTCCGAGCGATGCAAAATAAAACAGATAACGAATTTTGTAAGTATAATACAGCAGAATATGAAGCTTGGCGGAAATCAAATGCTCTTTGAGCTTAAAAGAATGGGTACAGAATGTTGGGAAATGCGGAAAAATGTAGCCAAGCAATTGGGAGAAAAAGCTTCGTCAAAGCTAATGATTCCGCTCTCGATTATGTTTCTGGCTGTGGTCCTGATTTGCGTGGCACCGGTTATTCTTGAGTTTAGGAGTGCTTTTTAAATGAAAATAGTAAAGTGGTCATTTAGAAGCGGGTACTCAACACTGGAATATACATTATTAATGCCAATTATTTTTATATGTATTTTTATATGCATTGTCGTTTTTTTGATTTTATATCAAAAGGCGATTGTGCAGAATATGGCGGATGATGTTGCACAAAGCCTCTCAAGACAATGGGGTTATAAACCGCTGCCTGTGGATGAGATAGACACAGGCGTATATAAAAAAGATACATATGAAAGCAGAGAGGTATATTGGAATTTAAAAATATTATTCAGCAAGAAAAAGGAGCAAACAGCCAAAGAATATATAGAAAAAAATATTAAGGATGTCGGATTACTAAAACCATATGCTCCTGATAACGGGTCTGGAAACAGTCTCGAATCTAATCTAATTGTAGAAGTTGATATTAAGCCCGGATTACCTGCTGTATTAAATGTTGATATCCAAGCAGCTTATGAAATGCCTATGAAGAACCTTTTGAAGCTAATTGGTGTAAGAGAATTTCTGGTTATTGAAGGTCATGCCCGGTCATTGGTGTACGATCCTAAAGATATGATTAATACAACGGATTATGTTTACCAATTAATAAGAGCAACCGATTTATATCAGAATTTTATTAAGAAAATTGAGCCCTTGAAAAAGAATTTAGATAAATTATTAAAGGAACAGGAAGATTAATATGTTCTTAAAACCCAGAGGAAGTATAACGGTATTTTTATGTATAGTACTTGCGGTGCTGATTCCGCTTTCCTGCATGTTAATTGACTTAACACGCTATTCGTTGGCAAAGAAACAGGCGAAAATTGTTCTTAAAACCTGTACCGAATCTGTGCTGGCTGCATATGACAGACAATTAAAGGAACAGTACGGGCTTTTTGCGATATATCCCAGAGATGTTCAAAACATGGAAAAAGAAATATATGAGCTTCTCTCAAGGAATCTTAATACCGAAGCGGCAGTGGATGGGGTTTCAGATCTTTATGAGTTCAAGGTCCTGAGTGTAGAAGCCGTTCCCTTTTATAATTATAGTGAACCTTTCGTACTTCAGCAGCAGGTTGCTGAATTTATGAAGTACCGTGCTCCTGTACAGGTGGTACAGGAATTTTATGAAAAAATAAAAGTTATGATGGGGCTTATTAAAGAAGGGGATATGATAGAGCGAAAGATGATCCTTGATAAGCTCATGAACGATATAAGAAGCGACCTTGTTAATATATATTGCATGATTAAGGATGAATTAATCAAATTTAATTATATTGCAGTAAATCCCGATGTTACCTTGAAAGATAAATCGCTTTCCAATATTTCAATAAAGGTAAAAAGCGCCGAAGCTTCTATCAAAGCGGCAAATGATCTTGTTTTACCGGTAAAAGAAGCAAGAGAAGGTTACAATGCAATATATGATGATTATATTAGTGCAAAAAAGAAGTGTGATGATTTAAAGAACAAGCTTGACAAAGTGAATGACAAGTTATCGGATAAAAGGGATGCCTTGGCAGCTTTAGAGGCAAAGGCTTCTGAATCCGAAGACGAAGAATCCGATTCCTCGAAGGAAAGCGAAAAATCAGATTCTTCAGACGATAAAAAAATAGCAGCACTGGAGTCCGAAATCTCCAAGCTGGAAGATGAGTATGATTCGGTAAGTGGTTCCTATGATGCTGCCTATAAGATATTTGCACCTCTGGAAAAAGAAATAAACGGATACAAGAAGACAATTGAAGATGGGCTTACTACTGTTATCAAAAGTCTTAATCAAGCAAAAAATGATAACGACAAAGGAATAAGCGAGTTAAGCACACTTTTGAACCATATATCAGACCATTTAAATTACCATGCCGATATAATAAAACTAATAGATGAGCTAACCCCAAAATTATCACAACTTGAAAAAGATTCGGAATCATTAACAAAAGATGCGGATGATTATGAAAGCAGTGTTTCAGATACAGTAAAGGGAAGCCTCGACGTGCAATTAAATTCTATCAAAGTGAAAACCTTTACAGAAGTAAGAAACAGACTGGCCTTAAATCTTGAGAAGCTAAAAACCTGGAATCAGTCTATAAATGATTATTTTATAGTTCTCAGCAACGGTTCTAAAGACCTTGAATATGTGTTAAAAACAGCCAACGAGGTAAAGGAAAAGCCGCATATCAAGAATAAGGATTATCAAGGCTATGGTGGATATGACAATATTACTGCGGAAATTACTATTTTGGAAAGCAATCTGTCAGATTTAAAAGCTATAGATCAAATGATAAGTTATTATGAAATACCCGTTTATAATTTGGAACCCAAAGCGAATTCAAATGAAATAAAATCCTTTAAAAAGTGGTTCAATGCCAGATATTTAGGCGTTAAAGAAAAGAAAGAACAATCTGAAGATGACGAGGCTCTGAATGAGATAAGGGATGGAATAGGTGAGTTTGCCAATGAGGCGGCAAGTCAAGAGGATGATACCAGTTTTCTTGATGGAATTAACGGAAATCTTGAAAATATCAGCGAGAGATATTTAGGCCTTCCTTCAATAAAGGGTGCAACCACCTCTGATGAAGCACTCATTCAAATTGGTAAGGCAATTACAGAATCAAGTAAAAATAATATGGCAGATGAAAATCCATTTGAAGAGCCTGTTGAGGGATTAGAAACTGTTAACGAAGAAGAGAAAAATTTCTTTGACTATGAGATTGAGCGAATTAAAGAATTATTGGAAATAATAAAAAACTTACTTTCCAACGGTGCCGAGAGCCTTATTGAAAGCCTTTATATGAATGAATATATCGTTTCCGCTTTCAAGTGTATTACGGCAGTTGACAAAATTGAGCATGATATTGGTTGGGGAAGGCCTCTAGACAAAACATTTCTAAAGCAGGCCGAGGTCGAATATATCATTTTTGGTAATAAATCCGAAAAGGAAAACATGGAGTGTATCAAACGAAGTCTCTTTGCAATACGCTTATTATTTAATTTGCTTCATGTGTATACCGATCCGGACAAAGCTGCTACAGCATTAACCTTAGCCACTGCGATAGCAGGCTGGACAATTTTTGGTATTCCTATAGTGCAGAATTTTATTCTCATTGCCTGGGCCGGGATGGAATCGTATGTTGATACCGACCTTCTTCTTAAGGGCAAATCGGTACCATTAATCAAAACCTCTGCTTCTTGGAGCCTTGACGCAGACAAGGCTATAAGCAAATTAAAAGA
>CAZPIS010000050.1:0-4236 GCA_964586745.1 uncultured Ruminiclostridium sp. | reverse complement strand
TTTGTTACAGAAAAAATTGAGGATAAGGTTAAGCAGACTTCTCAAGCTGTGGAAGAGACTATTACAGGAATAATTAACGGGAAAATTGATCAAGCCTTTGCACCTTTTGAAAAGGCTTTGACCGATTTAATCGGTGAGCCTGAAGGGAGTGTTGATTCCAATATGAAAGGCTTACTTGAGCGCGCAGTAAATGAATATTTGGGCAGCATTAGATTTGATGATCTGGATAGCTTTACAGCAAATCTTAATACGGCGGTAAAAAATCTCGTATCAGATATTTCTGATAGGCTTAAAGCTTATGCTCCGGAAAAACTGGCCCAATTCAAAAGTGAGCTAAAAGAAGAAATTAGAAAGTTTATTTTTGAATCCGATAAATATAAAAAACTGGAGGATAAGCTTTTAAAGCTGGGAACAGATTTGTTGGATAAGGGTATTAATGCTGTGGAAGGACAGATTGACAAAGTTGTCGGCGCAGATGGAAAAAGCGGCAGGAATAATATCACAGGAAGGCTAATTATGATGAATTATGTCGATTATCTGCGGCTTATGCTGTTAGCTGTGCCGGAGGAAACAAAGGCGTTGAGAACAGCCGACCTAATGCAATTAAATATGCAGGAGGCAGCCGAAAACTATGATATTTCCATAGATCAGTATAATACTTATATTTTTATTAAGGCTGAATTGGACTTTAATGCATGGTTTGCGCCGGAATGGTTATTTAAAAATGGTGATTCGGGGATGATTTCAGTTGAATGGAGTCAAGGCTATTAAAGCTGAAAAAAGAGGAATAAAGGGCAGTTCCACAATTGAAGCAACAATTGTTTTGCCCTACTTTTTGATGGTCTTTTTTTCCTTTGCTTATATTATACGGATATTTTTTGCCTATAACACAATGCAGGAAGCACTTTCAGAAGTCGGACGCAGGTATGGTAACATGAGCTATTTTTATCATGTCACCGGACTTAAAGACTATTCAGACGCATTAAATACAGCGGCTGATGAAGCAGAAGGCACATTAACAGGTCAACAGGATGTTTTGGTGAATGCTTTTAATGCTTTTAATGAAACAATTACCGGAGACAGCGGACAAACGGTATCACTTGATACCCTTATGGCGGTTTTTGAAGAATCAGGTGATTTAGTTAATGTATCATCAGATGTAAGTGATTTGGTCCAATCAGTAATTACAGATCCAAAAGCTGAGCTTCAACTAATTGTAACCGTATTCGCCAGAAAACTTAGTTACAAGATTACAAATGGGCTTGTTGGTCTTATGGCACGGGGAAGCTTGGGAAAAGAGCTTAAAAAAAGAGTCAATACCGATAAGGATGATCCGGCTCTGGCATTAGGGATAAAAGATGGTCTTAAGGGTTTGGATTTTATACAAACAAATATCTTTGGGGATTCTGAGTCAATGGAATTTGTGGTTAATTACAGTGTTAGAGCTCCAGTTGCTTTTATGTTTTTACCGGATATCAAGCTTTCGAATAGAGTAAAAATTATAGCATGGACAGGAGGAAGGGGAAAATCCGTCAAAAGTGAGGAAAAAAAAGATGATGAAGCTTCAAGTATATGGACAAAAATGGACAATGATAAAAAATATTGGGACCGCGGCCTTGAAATTGAGAAGTTGGAAACAGAAAAAATTATAAATTCTGCTGGAAACGGAGTACAAGCAAAAGCTACATCAAATAAATATCCTGTTATAGATGCTTACATGTATAATGTGTCGCAAGCAACGGTTGAATACTATGATATCTTTACACTTAATCCGTTTATGAAGACATATAGCGAGAAGCCATCAGCAATAAAGAGTGAAATAAAAAGGCACGGCAAGCGAATATTAGAATTCGATTCTCCGGATTTCATAAGCGGAGGTAATCTAAAAGATATAAAACGTGTTTTAATAATGGTCATTCCGGAGAATTCAGGTGATTATGCCGTTGAACAATATGAGAAGTCAAAGGAAGAATTAGCAAAATATCAAGTGGAGGTAAGGCTGGTAAAAGGTTATGGCGCCTATGAGGATGCTAAGGAGGACGATGCTCTTAAAGCAGCAGCATGAAAAAATAAAGGAGGATTTTACATGGAAAATAAAAACAAAAGCAATGATATTATTTATAAAAATTCAGCCGGCAGAAATCTCATGGTATATGTCTTCAGTAACGAAGCCGAGCTATTTAACTATCAATTAGAGATGCTCGCTAACAATAGTATTGATGGCCTTTTAAAAAGTGAAGTGGTGAGGATAAACGGTGAAATCCATCTGCAATTTGATATAACTTCGCTTGTCCCGATAAAAAAGCTGTTTGAAAGAAAAAAATTCAGCAGGAATGATTTTCTCCATGTTATTAGACAAACAATCGAGCTTATAGAGGTAATGGAGAAATACCTTTTAGACAGTGGTGGAATTGTTTTTGACAGTGCATACATTTTTGTCGATCCTCAGAATCTTGAGCTGGGATATGTTTATGTTCCCATAAAAGACAGACCGCAGAATTTAGATTTACTGAAAAGTTTTCTTTTGGATGCCATCATAAATGATATCAGATTTATTGATGAGCCATCCGATAACTTTATTCAAAGGCTGATTGAGATACTTAAAGACTCGGAATTCGAGAAATCTTCTCTCAAAAAATACATAAATGAAATAGAAAACGTAAAATCAGCTTCAGCCACGAATAAGAAAATTGAGATGGTCTTAACTGAAAAGCAAGTTAATATTCAATTATCGCCGCAGCAAAAAGAGCTGCGGAAGGAAAACGAGGCTGTTAAAATAAAAAAACTGTGTTATCCTGTCAAATCATATATTGTTTTATACTCGGTCATAGGCATACTGCTTCTGTTTTGCGCTGCTTTAGTATTATCAGGTATTCTGTCGCCGAATAACCCGGACTCTCTTCTCTCATTATTTGGATTTATTCTAATAGGGGGCGCTGTTACTTATCTTGTTTATTCTAAATTATTTACTCCTGATAAGAAAATCGAGAAGGTTATTGTGAAAAAACCTGAGAAAATGGAGCTGCTTACAGGTAAGGAGTATGTTAATAAGGCATTTTGTGTACCGTTTTCCCAAAACATTGCTGCATATAAAGAATCAGTTGTACATAATGAAGCATCGCCCGCAATTGCAAGGAACACCTTTTTGTTTTCCAAGCAAAACGGATTGTTTACAGCAGAAAATGAAAGCTCCAATACAAAAACATTTAATAGTAGTTCAAAAAGCGCACAGACACAAGACCGGACTGTAATTTTAAATGCAGATAATTTGAATCTTCCATATCTGAAAAGAATGCTTGGTAATAGCAGCGAAACTATCATTATAAAACAGTTCCCTTTTATGATGGGAAGGCTTGAAGGGCAAGTTGATTATTGTATCAATAATCCTGCTGTCGGTAAGCTTCACGCTGAGATTACAAAAGCAAATGAAAACTATTTAATAAGCGACATGAATTCCAGAAACGGTACAATAATTAACGGAGTGCGAATTGAACCTACAAAAGAAAGCATTATAAAGAATGGAGATCGTATTACTCTTGGTAATGAAGAGTTTATGTTTTACTGTAGAGACACAGATACTGCCTGTAAAAATTAAAATAATAAACAGCCCTTGCAATATTCAGACTTGCAAGGGCTATTAATATTCCTCATTTATTTATATATGTATTTATTTATCATAAATTCTTATTTATTATTGGTCTCCACCACCTGCGCAAAAGTCGCAAGGATCGTTTCTTTTAGCTTCAAAGGCTTCTTCCATTGTGCCTGATATAAGCTCGGTCGATCTGCTAAGAGAGGAGCATTCGGTATCCAAGTGATATGATTTTCCCCAACGCGTCCAATAAACGGTTCCGTCATACTCACCGTTTGCAGCTGCTTCCGCTTCTGCTTGGGCGACACTTTCCGGGGTTGGAGGATTATAATCAACAGAAGCTGCGGTTGAACCTAAGAATGCTACAGAAGCAATAATAGCTATTATTTGCTTCATTTTTTGAGGGATTTTATCAGCTTTCAGCAATAGAAACAGTCCAAGTGGAATAAACGCTATTAAGCAGGCAATGACGCCCATCTGATTCCAAATAAAAGCAACGAATTTGTTCTTTGATTTGCATGGGGTAATTCTGTTTGCTTTTTTCCATAGCAAAGAGCCGGAAATACAGCATATAGCATCCAGTACAATTCCGACAATAGCCAGTGTGGTTTCAGCAATATTAAGCATATAGATGGTGCCTATCT
>CAZPIS010000049.1:4099-9260 GCA_964586745.1 uncultured Ruminiclostridium sp. | reverse complement strand
TGGCGTAACAGCAGGTATATATGCCGGTTCATTTCTGCTTAAAAAGAAGAAAACGCTTTCAGTATTACTTCCGTCAATTGTGGCATCAGTCGTTACACTTACTATGTATATAGGTGAGATGATTTTGTTAAGCGGACATCTCTACCGTTTCGGCTCCGGATTTTTGTTTGATGGACTTAATGGTATTGTACTTGCCCCTATAGATATACTGATTATTATAGCATCAGGATGTATAACTGCAGCCATATGCCATACCTTCAGCAAACCAGTAAATGTCCTGGAAGTATAGCCCCCTTCTGTATTACTGGCAACGGTGTTCGTTTTTTCATGACGCTCTTATTAAGGCGAATAATCAAATATTATAGCCATTTATACGAATAATTACAAATTATAGCCCTTTAAGCGAATAATTCTTGATTATTCGCACTGGAAGTTGTATAATACTTCTTGGGAGGTGCTCTATGTTTTTTCATTTTCATTTTAATCCGTATATAGCCATTATCGGTGATATAAAGGATTCAAAAAAAATAATAAGTCGGGACGAAGTTCAAGAAAAGTTGAAAAAAGCTTTGAATGATATTAATAATAAGCATCATGAGCATATTGCCTCGAAATTTACCATTACCTTGGGAGATGAGTTTCAAGGTTTACTTAATAATGGTAAAAATATAATGGCTATTATCACAGAGATTGAAATGAAGATGTATCCGTTAAGAATTAGATTTGGTATTGGTATAGGACAAATAATTACTGAGATTAACCACGAGATGGCAATTGGTGCAGACGGCCCGGGATATTATAAAGCCAGGGAAGCAGTTGAATATATAAAACAGAATGAAAAGAGAAAGCAAGCCAGTGAGGCGGATGTCAGGCTGGAAATTGAGGGGGAAAGACAAGAGACAGTTGATCTGATAAACACAATTTTATCCTTAATGACGACTATAAAGCATTCTTGGAGTGAGCGACAGCGGCAAACCATATGGGATATGCTTGAACATCAAGACAGTCAATCTAATGCGGCGCAGCGGTTAGGCATAAGACAGTCATCGGTACAGAAAAATTTAGCCAATGGCAACTATTACACGTATAAAGAAGCAATTAATACAGTGGAAAAAGCGTTTGGCGAAATAAGGAGAAATGATGTTTAAAGATTATTTTATGCTTTTATTCTTTGCCCATATTATTGGAGATTTTTATTTACAAACGAATACCATAGCGAAAAAAAAGAAGCAAAATTTTTCATGGGTCTTACTTCATGGTTTGTATTATTGGATAGTAGTATTAGCTGTATCTATTCCAGTAATGTCAAAACAAGTAGCCTTGTTTGGCAGCTTATCCGCAGTTGTACATATGGTGATTGATATTGTAAAATACTTGTACATTTCTAAAAAGACTGAGAAAAGGCTTCAGATAACGGGGACAGAGAGAAATATATTCTTTTTCGACCAAGCACTGCACTTGTTAGGTATAGTGTTTATAGCGTATTTTTATGTAATACTGGGTAATACAATAAATGTTCCCAACAATTTTGAGCAGTTTTTTCAAACGATGGGTATGTCAACAAAATCATTACTAACTTGGGCAGTAGTATTATCAACAATACATAAGCCTGCCAACATTGCTATTTCTCTGTTATTAACCCCATATAAACCTGAAAGTAAAGATGATGTCAGCAACTTGATGGATAAAAAAGCAGGTAGATTCATAGGGACACTGGAGAGAGTAATAATTATTTTATTAATTTTCCTTAAACAATATTCAGCGATAGGGTTGGTATTAACTGCAAAATCCATTGCAAGGTATGATAAAATAACCAAAGATTCTGCATTTTCAGAATACTATTTATTGGGAACATTGCTAAGTACACTAGTCGTTATTTTCATATCGTTTATTCTATGAAAGATTCCGTATCTATAGAGTGGACTAAAAAGGTTAAATTCTTAATATATTACTTCTATATGGCAGACATTTTAATAACGAGATGGATCTTCCGGAACTAAGCGGATAATCGGAGCAAGTAATTAATTCATCATACATAATTGTATGAGATAAAAAACTATGTTAAAATACGGTAGATACTTGATAAAATGAGTAAATCATATAATCAGGTTCCTAATATGAATAGTTCGAGGTAGGAAAGGTTTCGTTGTACCGCAGGAACTATATCATGTCAGAAGATTATAATTAAAATAGTAAGGATTGTACAATTATGAAGGTAGTAGTCAAAAACAGATATCTGATACTTGTTATGGGGATGATTATTCAACTTTGTGCAGGCATAATTTACATGTGGAGTGTATTTAAAGGGCCTGTCGCAACACATCTTTCATGGAATCCGGCCAGTGCTTCAATTACTTCATCGATTATGCTAGCTACATTTGTTCTCGGTATTATAATCGGTGGACGTATGCAAGATAAATATTCACCTTCACCTGTTGCGTTCGCAGGTAGTGTGTTTCTGGGATTAGGAATGATTTTGAGCGCATTTACCCCTCAGTCTTCGCCATGGCTCATATATGTTTTTTACGGTATAATCGGTGGTTTTGGAGTAGGTTGTGTCTACACTACCACTGTATCGGTAGTGCAAAAATGGTTTCCCGACAGGCGTGGATTTGCCACAGGAATGATGGTCGGTGCATTTGGTTTTTCCCTTGTATTGTTTGCTCCACTGACTAAAATGATGCTCGCAAGCTGGGGTGTGCCAAATACATTTTTATTCTTTGGAATTTTGTTTTGTGTCATCTGCTCTATTTGCTCACTATTTCTGAAAAATCCCGAGGTTGTTCAACAACAGAGCAATATACCTGTCAGTACTCAAAAACAATTTACAACTAAAGAAATGCTTAAGACAAAAGAGTTTTATCTGCTGACATTTTCTATGTTTTTCCTTTTGCCCGCATATTTTATACTCAACCCATTGTTTATATCCTTAGGGGTGGAACGGGGGCTTACAGAGAATTTGGCGGCTTTTGGAGTAATGCTTACAGGGGTGGCCAGTGCCAGCGGACGTTTACTTACTTCCTGGTTTTCTGACTATGCCGGAAGAAAAGTCGGAATAATTACAATTTCTTTAATAACCCTTGTAGCGGCATTGGTTATGATATTTGCTGAAGGTGTGCTTTTCTTAGTGTGTATTGCAGCCATAGCGTTTAGCTTTGGAGGTTCTGCAAGTGTGTATGCGGCTACGGCTGCTGATTTATTCGGCACAAAGCATATGGGGTTTAATTACGGATGTATTATGGTAGGCTTTGGTGTATCGGCACTGATATTCCCCATCATATCCAACGTTTTAGCTTCAATAGGTGTGTATACATATTCGTTTATTGTTGCGGCAGCAGGATGTGTTATAACCTTAATCCTGGTTGCATACTTAAAAATTCCCAAAAAGGTTAAGCCCAATAAGGCATAATATGATTTAGTAAAAACTGTAATAAACTAATTAAATACTGACAGGTAGCCTTTTTGGTTATCTGTCAGTATTTGGTTTTAAACCGGGAAAGAGCCATTCTAATTTTTGATATAAAGCTTGATAAATTGATTTGCAAACTGTTTCTAATTGAACTCTAATTTATCTGATATGAGCACCTAATAATTGTGCCCTACAATAATAAATGTAAAGCTTAACAAGCGAAATTAAAACGGAGGTGCCCATTTATAATGGATATTAAATTGATTGATGAGTTTAGAAGAAGAACCAATGCAAACTATGATGAGGCAAAATATTATTTGGAAAGGCACAACGGAGATCTTCTGGAGGCAATTATTGCATTTGAGAAAGAAAGAACGGGCTATCAGGGAAAATGCAATGTTCAAGGCGGTGCAAAACGCCTGCTTAATGGGTTGGCAAGAATGGTACAAAAGCTTATAGACATAAAGCTTGTCATTGTAGATAAGACGGGAAGAGATTTCCCCATACCGTTACTTTTATTGTTGGTTTTAGGTCCAATATGGCATATACTATTACTTGTGGCGTTTTTTATGCTCATTATGGGTTATAAATTCTTTTTCCGCGAAATCTCGGACCCAAATGTGAATGTACAAAATTTTGTGGAAAAAATAAAAGATAAGGTCAAGGAAAGCAACTAGAAGTACTCATGTTTTAAGGGAGGTAGTACGATGATTACAATAGAACAAATAGATGAATTCAGAAAACGTACCCATTCAAGTTATGAGGATGCTAAGTTTTTTCTTGAGAACAATAACGGTGATATTCTGGATGCTATAATAGATTTTGAAAAAACTAAATCAAACAAAGTTAACAGCCATCAAGCTAAAAAGAAAAAGGAAGATTTTGGGAATAAATTTGCCGATGTTCTGCAAAAAGGCTTTGATACTAAGATAATTGTTGAAGACAAAGGCTCAATATTATTTACTGTTCCAATAATAATCCTGATATTACTTATACCTATTTGGGTTTTTGCATGTTTATTCTTTTTACTGCTGGCAACTTTGGGGTATAAAATAAGTATAAGAGATGAAAAGAGTCGGAATGTAAATATCAATTCAATCTTTCAGGATATCAACAATAAAATGAAAGACAAGGAAGTAAACAAAGAATCAGGTAAGAATCAACCGGGGGTAAAGAACGATAATTCTGGAACAGAAGCAAGCGGAAATAATAACAGTAATGTTCCGGTGAGAGTTAATACCAATTTGCCCGAGAAGCCTGAAACTATTGAACCTAAAAATAATCCCGACAATGAAGAGGGATACAATGAATATACGATAGAATGAGGGAATGCTGTAGGCTCCTATAATAGGTACTTTCAGAGTGAGTTAAAGCGTATGACTTTAATCTCACTCTTGCGTTTATTCTGGTTCTCGGAGGTTTTATCATATGGCAGAACTAATATTGGTCATAGAGGATGAAAGCAAAATAGCACGGTTTTTAGAGCTTGAGCTCAAGCATGAGGGCTATGAGGTTGAAATTGCATATGACGGAAGAAGCGGTCTGGAGAGAGCGGAAAAGAATGATATCGATCTTATAGTTCTTGATTTAATGCTCCCTTTAATGAGCGGTATAGAAGTATGCAGAAGAGTAAGGAAATTTTCTGATTTGCCTATAATTATGCTGACTGCCAAGGATGATATTTCTGACAAGGTTACAGGTTTGGATAGCGGTGCTGACGATTATGTCACAAAGCCCTTTGCAATAGAAGAA
>CAZPIS010000049.1:0-4081 GCA_964586745.1 uncultured Ruminiclostridium sp. | reverse complement strand
TGGCACGTATCAGAGTGGCTTTAAAAAGAAAGGCCATATTAACAAAGGATAATAACGGTGAAAATATTACATCAGGCAAACTGGTTTTAAACAAAATGCAGCATAAGGTTACCTATGACGGCGACGAGGTTTTTCTATCAAAGAAGGAATACGATCTTCTGCTTTATTTGATGGAGAATAAAGGAATTGTGCTGGACAGGGAGAAGCTTATCGAACACGTATGGGGTTACGATTTTATCGGAGATACCAATGTCACAGATGTTTATATACGTTATCTCAGAAGCAAAATAGACCAAAAATATGAGGTTTCTTATATAAAAACTATTCGCGGGGTAGGTTATATTTTTGAAGACCAAGAGCAAATTTGAATCGAAGAAACCTAATTCTTCATTAGCATCAAGCATATCGGCTTTTTACACCAAATTGTTTGCCCAATGGCTTTCTATAATTTTGGTTACTATTTTTATACTCGTAATTGGCTTTTCGGTTTTTTCCAAGTACTATGAAACGAAGCCCTCAATAGATATTATACAAAAGCAGATTAGTGTTAACGGTCTTGTTGAGACCATAAATTCAAATAATGACAGCTTTTTCTCCTTAATAGACGAAGGCGGGAAGATTATTGCATCATCAAACAAATTGATTACTGAGAATTTAGTTGTATATAATATCGATTTTGTAGGAGCTCAGATTAATGAAAATAGGGTATACGTTTCCTTTGTTAAAGACTATTTAATAGAGAATCAAAATTTAAAGCTGATAATTTATTTTGATATTACTATCATATTGATAGAAATAGCAATTATCGGTGCGGTAGCCATTTTACTATTTTTAATTTCTGTACTGACAATTTATATACAAGGTAATTATTTGACCAGAAAAACCTTCAGATTACTGGATGAGTTTATTGAAAAGGCGAATAATATTTCTTCGCAGAATTTAAATCTAAGGCTGAATGTAAGCAATTCTACAGATGAGTTGATAGAATTGTCCATAACTTTTAATAGGATGATGGACAGAATTGAAAAGTCCTATGATAAACAAAAGCAGTTTGTCTCAGATGCCTCCCATGAGCTGCGCACACCTATTGCAGTAATACAGGGCTATGCAAGAATGCTTGATCGCTGGGGAAAGGATGATAAGGAAATTCTGCATGAATCAATTGAAGCTATAAATAAGGAATCAAAAAATATGCAGGATCTGGTGGATAAGCTTCTTTTCATTGCCAGAAATGATAAGGATACAATGCTTCTTATTAAGGACAAGTTTAATATGAGTGAGCTAATGGAAGAGATGGTAAGAGATACCCGGATGCTGGATAGTAAGCATAAAATAGTAAGCCATATAGAGCAAAATATAACAGTTAACGGGGATAGAGACAGAATAAAACAGGCCTTAAGGGTATTTGTAGATAATGCTATAAAGTATACGGAGCCCGGTGGCAATATTACCCTGCATTTAGAGAAAGACGGAGAGTTTGCGGCTGCGGCAGTGATTGATAATGGTAAAGGAATTCCCGAAAAGGATTTACCCAATATTTTCGATCGTTTCTACCAGGTCGATTCAGCCAGAGAGCGTGATAAAGGAGGCCATGGCTTAGGCCTTTCTATAGCCAGAATTATTGTGCTGCGTCATGGCGGACGTATAAAGGTAGCCAGTAAGATGGGTAAGGGTACGCGTTTCAGAGTCTATATACCTTTAGAATAAAATTTAAGTTAACTTGTCTTCTTACTATTATCATTTAGCTTAGAATTGAAATGGCCGGAGAATAGTGATAATATATCCTTACTGTCTAGAAAAAGGAGTTTTTTTAATGTTAAGTTCTTCGAATACATTATCGCGTATTATTCTTCCACTGGCCATTATATATTTTGTCTACACAATATCGGGGCCAACCGGGGGCGTTATAGCTCTTATTGTTTTATTGTTGGCCTATATTTATTTTAACAGATCTGTTTTTTATCAAAATAAAGCCGGTAAAAAGTATCATAACGGAGATTATGAGGGTGCCTTGGCAGATATGAAAACTGCTGTTTCCATTGACCCGAAAAATGCAAAGGTTCGAGGGACTTATGCTTTTTTACTTATAAAAATGGGATATACCGGCGAAGCTGCTGAACAAATTGAGGAAGCTCTTACCAAGGTTAAGACGATTGATGATAAAAATAGCATGATTATTACCAAGGCATTGGTTCTTTGGAAACAGGGTAATATTGACCAAGCCATAGTTTTGCTGGATGAACTATTAAAAACCTTCGAAACGACTAATGTTTATTCAACTCTGGGCTTGCTTTACAATGAAAAAGGTAATAGCGCAAAAGCGCTTGAGTTTAATCTTTTGGCAAAGGATTATAATAGCAGTAATCCGGCAATATTAGATAATCTCGGGACTTCCTATTTTAATTCGGGTGATTATGACAATGCCTTTGAGACTTATAAGGAGGTTATGAAGTTCAAGCCCACATTCCCCGAGGCATATTATAATTATGCAAAAATGCTTGAACGCAATGGTGATTTAGAAAAAGCCTTATATATGTTAAGAACCTCTCAAAGATTAAATTTCTGGTTTACCAGTACAGTCACTAAAGAAATGATTGAAACATATATAAATGAATTGGAAGCCAAGGAAAAGGAAATTGAGAATCAAAGGAAGGCTTCTATCGAGACCGGTGAGCCGGAAGATTCAGAAGAATTAAATGATACAACAGAAAAATCCAATGACTAATATTTTGGGTTAGATTTCATGAGGGCGATATGGAAAACAAAAGAGAATACTATGAAGAATTTAATATTAAGCCGCAAATTATAGAACTGGTTAAAACAGCAGAAAATTCTGTAATCAAAAGTTTTGATCAAATCAATTATGTCAAGGAGCAAAACCAACTTAAGGTGATTCGCGCAATGCAGCGTGAAAGGCTCAGTGACACTCATTTTTCAGGCACAACCGGATATGGCTATAACGACAGAGGCAGAGAAATTCTGGATGCTGTTTATGCCCATGCTTTCCATGCGGAGGATGCGCTGGTTAGGCATAGCATTACCTGCGGCTCCCATGCGTTGTCCTTATGCCTTTACGGTATTTTAAGGCCGGGAGATGAGCTCCTTTCAATTACCGGTAAGCCATATGATACATTGGAAGAAGTCATAGGTATCAGGGGTGAAAAAGATGCAGGCTCGCTAAAGGATTATGGAGTGACATATTCACAGGTGGAGCTTGATAACGGATGTATTGATGACCAAGCTATAATCAAAGCCATAAATAAAAATACTAAGCTTGTTTTTTTGCAGCGCTCTAGGGGCTATTCATGGAGACCGGCTCTTACCATCAGTGAAATCGAAAGAGTCGTAAAGCTGGTGAAATCCGTTAAGGCTGATGCCCTTATAATGGTTGATAATTGCTACGGCGAGTTTGTAGAAGATCGGGAGCCTACCGAAGTAGGGGTCGATATTATGGCAGGCTCACTTATAAAAAATCCGGGTGGCGGAATTGTGCCCTCGGGAGGATATATCGCAGGCAAAAAGGATTTGGTTGAAAAAATATCTTACAGGATGACTCTGCCGGGATTGGGGCGTGAAGTAGGAGCTACATTAGGAAACAACAGACTGTTGTTCCAAGGCTTCTTTTTAGCGCCGCATATTGTAGCTGAAAGCCTGAAGGGTGCAGTTTTTACTGCTCAGATTATGCAGAATTTGGGCTTTTTAACTCATCCCGGGCCGTTTGATCCTAGATGTGATATTATACAAGCTATAAGGTTTAAAAGTGAAAGAGAGGTAATCGCTTTCTGTCAGGGCATTCAGAAAGGCTCACCTGTTGACTCATTTGTTACACCTGAACCATGGGACATGCCGGGATATGATTCACCGGTAATAATGGCCGCTGGAGCTTTTATTCAGGGTTCATCCATAGAGCTGAGCGCAGATGCACCTATCAGGGAACCATACACTGTATATATGCAGGGCGGTTTAGTTTACGAGCATGTTAAACTGGGAGTTATGTGCGCGTTACAGGGACTTGTTGACCATGGAATAATATGACCACAAGCCTATTCAAAGCTTTGCTTTGAATAAGCTCGGCTTTGCC
>CAZPIS010000048.1:0-9372 GCA_964586745.1 uncultured Ruminiclostridium sp. | reverse complement strand
AGTATGCTTATGCCAAAATAATCCTTTCTATGCTTCATGCATGACATCGACTGCGCTCCCTTGTCGACATAAAACTAGTACGCATAATTCTTATTATGCGGCAAAACGAAGCCGTCAGACTGTCGCATTAAATCTCGCTGCCTAACATATTTTCAACGCCGCTCATGAATTTGTGCCAGTTTACATCCTCCATGTATATACAGAAAAGGACTTCATTGATTCCGTTGTCTTTTACAAATTCTACAATATTTTTTCCTGTTAAATTTATACTGTAAAATCTTGAGTCTACAACATAAATCTCTTCATAATGGGGTACTAAAAACGGTACCAACATGTTGCCAAAGGAGTCTTTTACAACCATAATTTTTTTCCCGTTTTTGATATCAGTTTTTACCTTACTCCAGGTTGCTCCGCCTGAGCTAATAAAAGTCAAATATTTTTTACTTATGTCATTTGAATATTTAAGGTCAATTATATCAGCTACGGTACCCTCATTGCCTTTATAAACGGTAAACTCATGGTTGGTTAAAGGCTTATACGCAACAATATTGTCCGGGTTCTCTTCAAGGCTTTTGTCTAAAGTTTTGGTATATGAGCTTCCCAAAAAATCTCCTAAATCTATTTTTTCAAATTCTTCAAGATTAAGCGGAGTTTCCCCCTTGCTATTTATGAATTCGCTGTATCCGTAATAAGCCCCCAGCGCAGTCCAGTGATGGTCTGTTTTAAAATAAATGTATTCATCCTTATGCTTGTTTAAAGCATCAAAGACATCAACAGTAAAAATACTGTCATTAAGCTTGCTTTTCATAAATCCAAGAGCATCATTTTGGGAATCTGTTATGCCCTTATACTTCTTTAACTGCATAAACTCTCCGTTTGTTGGAGGAATCATAGAATATATTTTAACTCCTTCTCCCAAATTATCACTGTATTTATTCAATATTTGAGCATAGTATTCAAAGCTCTCCTTGTTAAATTTAAAGAGTTGAACAGCTTTTCCGTCCACGACCATCCAATATCCGACATTTGGACCATCTCCGTAATCCTTTTCATGCTCAGGAGTCGGTTTGGAAGTAGCTGTTTCAATATTATCAGCAGGAGAATCGGGTTCGTCGGGGATTTTCGTGGCTTCAGATCCGGTTGTTGATGTGGATACGGCATCATTATTATTTTCTGATACAGTAGGAGGTAATTGTACATCCTCAACAGCTGTTACAATGGTTATATCAGGCCCTAAAAAAGCCAACATTTTATTTACATCTCTACTTATCTTCACCAAATTATCCCTTAAAATAAAGGTGTCGCTGTAGTATTCCTCAAAATCTCTTTGGTAGTTTCCTTTCACCATATTTGGCAAAGAAAACTGAGGCATGGTTTTAAGTGCTCTGTTTTCAAGATTTGATACAGTCGGTTTGTTCGAGTTGAATATATTTATCAAGCCCAACAGGGTAATAAACATTAAGAAAAAAATTACGTCAATTTTCAGCTTTTTCACAGCAGTACCTCCTAAATTCGATGGTTGTGACAAAACGCATGATCCCAATACATATCACTGATCCACCTACACAGCTCACTACTGAGCTTAAAATTTAAAATACATAAACGGGCTATAGGATTGTCCTACAAGGAAAATCACCGATAGGACAAGCACGGCGATATTGAACACCGGCCATCCTAAAGTTTCAATAAACTTTGATAACTTTCCCCATTCTCCTTCACCCTTTAATCTTTTATAAATTCCGCTTATTAAAGGTGTGGAGCCGATAATTGCGATAATTAGAAATACAGCGTTATTCCAAAAATGTATGCTTAACTCCGGGCTTGAGATTGCACCAGACCCAGGGCTAAACATTATTTTCAAAAATGCAAATGCCTGGCCTATATCGTTGTGATAGAAAAACACCCACCCTATTAGAACGGCAACCCACAGATAAAATCTTGAGAATATTCCGGGAAGCTTCTCAAAAAATCTGAGCAAAAATACTTTTTCTATTACCAAAAGCACAAAATAATAAAGCCCCCAAATTACAAAATTCCAATCGGCGCCATGCCATAAGCCCGTAAGTGCCCAGACTATAAACAAATTACTCGTTCTGTGCTTTCTGTTTCCTCCCAGCGGTATGTAAACATAATCTTTAAAAAAACTACCCAGTGAAATATGCCATCTGCGCCAGAATTCACTTGCAGATTTTGAGATATACGGATAATCAAAATTCTCCTTATACTTAAAACCAAACATACTACCAAGACCTATGGCCATATCTGAATAGCCTGAAAAATCAAAATATAACTGAAGGGCATACATCAATATTCCAAACCACGCGCCAAGCAAAGAAAGCCTTGAATAATCAGTACCCAGAAAAGATTCTGCCGCTTTTCCGGCAGTTCCGGCTAATATAACCTTCTTTCCTAAGCCAATTATAAAACGACTGACTCCATAATTAAAATCCTTGAAGGTTTCTACTCTATTATCAATTGCCTCGGAAATATCATTATATCGTGTAATAGGTCCCGCCATGATTTGGTGAAATAATGATACATATAGAAGAAGCTTAAAGGGAGATTTCTGTGCTTCTGTTTTACCTTTGTATACATCAACTATATATGAAATAATCTTGAAGGTATAAAATGAAATTCCTATGGGCAAAGCGATTTCCGGTATATGAAAATTTGTTCTAAAGACATTATTAATATTTTCAAATAAAAATCCTGAATACTTAAAAAATCCAACAATCAGCAGATTGCAGGCAATTGAAGCTACCATAGCAACCTTACACTTAAGGCTTCCTCTGTGCTTTTCTATATACAGTGCACTTAAATAGCTAAACCCGGTTGATATTAAGAGAATTGAAATCCAAACCGGCTCTCCCCATGCATAAAACAGCAGGGATGTAATTATAAGCAACCAATTTCTATAAGTTCTGTTCTTAAAAAGATAATATAGCCCCAGACAAACCGGAAGAAAGTTGCATAAAAAAAACAAGCTTGAAAAAACCAAAGTTATTGCCCCCTTGAGTTATCAATATACTGTATACCTAAAAAATTATCACATATACTCGGTTTTTTCAATTGCATAAAAGCATGGAAAACATTACCGCAAATTTAATGCTTGATCACTCGCCAAATGAGCTGTAAAACTTCTGCATAACATAAAATGACGGTTTTTTATAACTTTTATCCGCAGATAATAGTCCCTTTATATTATAGTAATTCTGCATGATCTGGAGTCTTCTCGGACATCTGAAATCATAAAGTATCCATGGGCTTATGCCTTTTATGTAAGGTATCCGGCTGAGAGTATTTATCTGGTTTTTATAAATCTCTAACTGATTGTCCTCGGTATGAAGATCATCCTTAGTCCCGCGCGCCCCTGATTTAGCATCTGCACCAAATTCACTTATGATAACCGGCTTTGATGGCTTACTATTCTCAAAAATTCTGATAAGCTTTGAAAAATCAGGTTCGTACCATCCATAATATTCATTTATTCCTATAACATCTACAAAATCGGCCAATCTGTCTGCTATTTTCAGCTCTGTGTGATCAACTAGACATGCGGCAGATACAAGCCTTTCAGAATCAAGTTCTTTAGCTTTCTTTGCAAGCGAGCTCATAAATTCCAGCCTCTCATTGGTATCTGCATTCTCGTTTCCGACAGACCAAATAACTATACTGGCTCTGTTCGCATCCCTTATTATTAGCTCTGAAAGCTGGTTCTCAGCATCTTTATATGTCTCTTTATTTTTAAAGTCTATAGCCCAATATACAGGAATTTCTTCCCAGAGCATAATTCCCATTTCATCGGCAATTCTTGCAGCCTTTTCAGTATGAGGGTAATGAGCAAGGCGCATAAAATTACAATTCATTTCCTTAGCCAGTTGGAAATTTTCCTTAATCTCTTCATCTGTAATAGCTTTGCCATTTTTAACGCTTTCCTCATGTGTGCAAATACCCTTTAGAAAAATCTTTTTGCCGTTTAAAAATATATCGGTACCTTTTGTTTTTATTTCTCTGAATCCAACTTTTTCAATCAAGCTATCCTCATTATAAGATACTTTGACATTATAAAGCTTAGGTTGGTCGGGACTCCATAATTCCGGCTGTAAATCTAGTACTGTTTGCCCAACACCATTTTTTATTTCTATCTCTTTTTCAACATTTAATTCATCTATTTTAAGAATTGCATTACCGTTTTTTTGGCTACCGTCTACTGTAATATTTACTTTAACCTTCTTGTAGGCACTACCTTTAAGAAGATTTACACTGAAGTCTTTAATAAATGTTTCTGGAAGCCTTATAAGCTCTACATCTCTGTATATTCCGCCGTAATTAAACCAATCTGTATTCTCACATGGCACATTTGTCCTTTTCCTTGTATTATTAGCAACGACTAAAATTCTGTTCGTTTCTTCTAAAAAGTTAGTAACTTCAATATAAAAAGGTGTAGAACCTCCCTTATGCATGCCTATAAATTGTTTATTAAGAAACACCTTTGCATCATAATTAACTGCACCAAATTTTATAAAGATCCTTTTTTCACCTTTATTTTTGTATCTAAACAAACGAGTAAATACTATACTTCCCTCATAATGAAAGTATTTATCCTCATGCATATTCCAACAGGATGGAATCTTCATTTTCTCCCATAAATCAAAGCTAAAATCAACCGGATATTCCCGTCCGTCTTCATCATGATATTTTTCCTCATACCACTTAGATCTTAAACAGTTATCATACTGATCAACTCCAAAGTTCCAATTACCGTTCAAGTATTCCTTCTCTCTGGAATAATCAAAGATCATACTTTCGCTGTCAATTAGCTTTGTATAATAAATGTTTTCAAAATCAACCTCGTGAATATTTCCTACAAAATTACCGGTGTTAGTACTCTCCATATTTGTTGCAAGCCGCCTTTCAATTTTAAGAATATTTTAATAATATTTACCGAATAATAGCAATAAAAATAAGTATAGTTAAAACCATGCTTATTCTTTACTCTGATTATATACCATTATTAGTCTAATTTTGCAACGATATCATATTATTTATATTGCAAATTCTAAAACATAGCCAAAACCATAATTTTTAACTTTTTCAAGTCCTTTTTCGATGTTTAGGCGAGGATAAAATAGTAAGTATAAAGTTAGTGTGGAACAAGGGCTGGATTTTACATAATATGGAATGGTCAAATTTCTATTGACAAACGTCTAGGAAAAGTATACACTGACTAAAAATATAGTTAATGGCATTGAAGGGGAAAACAGCACAAAGAGAGCTACAGAGAACTTATCATTGGCTGCGAGATAAGGTTTGGATTGTGTGAATAC
Source organism: uncultured Ruminiclostridium sp. (assembly GCA_964586745.1). Classification (GTDB taxonomy): domain Bacteria; phylum Bacillota; class Clostridia; order DSM-8532; family DSM-8532; genus DTU059. Next base: position 4,045 of record CAZPIS010000048.1, on the reverse strand, counting down.
TCACCCCGGAGCTGTCAAGCTGAAAGTCATTTCAATAGCTTATAGCATATGTATTTATTTATTACTTGTATCATAGATTATTAATTGAATTATTTGATATTATTGACTACTAGGCTTGACCGGTTGATAACCGTTAAAACATCTGCATATGGGTTTTCCATTTTGCGCTGAGAGGCTGTTATATTTACAGCAATTGAGGGTGGTACCGCAGAACGATAAAGTTTTGTCTCTTTATAATAAAGAGGCGAAACTTTTTTAGTATCAAAAAAATTCCCGAAACCGGGAATTATATATATAATATAAAAGCGAGGAGAGAAAGATATGAAAAAATTTGTAAGCATTTTCCTGGTTATGACACTAATAATTACGCTTATCTCTGGTTGCGGAGGCTCCGCTAATACCAACGTAATCAACATTGGTATCAACTACGAGCTTACCGGCGAAGTTGCTTCTTATGGTCAGGCATCAGTAGATGGTATTGAGCTTGCAATCGAAGAAATCAACTCTGCAGGTGGGATTAACGGAAAAAAGATTGAAGCAGTCAAATATGATAATAAGTCAGATAAGTCACAAGCTACTACCCTTGCAACCAAGCTTATGACTCAGGACAAAGTCGTCGCTGTACTCGGCCCAGCAACCTCAGGTGCCTTTAAAGCAACAATTCCCGAAGCTATAAAGAATAAAGTTGTTGTCGCATCAGGTTCAGCAACAGCAGATGATGTTACTGTAGATAATAGCGGCGTTAAAGAATATGCCTTCCGCATTTGCTTCAGTGATTCATATCAAGGAACCGCTATGGCTAATTATGCTCTTAAAAATATGTCTGCGACTAAGGCTGTTGTTATCATGGATAACTCCAGTGACTATGCAAAAGGTCTTGCCGCAAACTTCACAAAGACATTTGAAGCAGGCGGCGGCAAAATTGTTGCTACTGAAGCTTTTGTAGCCGGCGATACTGATTTTAATGCCATTATTACTAAGATCAAAGGAAATGATTTCGATGTAATCTTCATTCCCGGTTATTACAATGAAGCAGGCCTCATTATTAAACAAGCCAGGAATCAGGGCATTGACACCCCTATCCTTGGGGCTGACGGTTTCGGCGCTCCAGAGCTCACTGAGCTTGCCGGTGCAGATGCTTTACATGATGTTTATTTTTCCAGCCATTTTTCATCTCTTGATAAAGATCCTTCCGTTACAGGCTTTATTGAGAACTTTAAAACAAAACATGGTAAAGAACCCGACCAATTCGCTGCCCTCGGTTATGATCTTGCTATGTTTATAGCAGATGGTATCAAACGTGCCGGGAGTACCGACACTGTGGCTGTTAAGGATGCACTGGCAGCTACAAAAGACTTTAAGGGTATTACAGGTTCATTCAGCATGGATGAAAATCATAACCCGGTTAAAGCAGTTGTTGTTGTAGGTATCGAAAACGGAGTCCACGCCACCAGTGAAAGGGTTGCCCAATAGGATTAAATTATAGTACAATTAATGTATGAGTGGGGTCAGCTTTGTCCCCACTTATATGTGTTTTTTATTTGTAAACTTAGCCCTGTCAAAATGTAGCCTTAACCAAAATTAACCGCTGATTGAAGGAAGGGAAAACATTTGGAACAGCTATTTCAACAAATTATTAACGGTATATCCCTCGGAAGCATATATGCGCTTATTGCTCTTGGTTATACCATGGTATATGGTATTATAAAGCTTATCAACTTTGCTCACAGTGATGTATATATGTTAGGAGCTTTCGTAGGCTATTTTTCCATGACAACTCTTAAGCTTGGATTTTTACCATCCTTGATATTATCCATGTTATTTTGCATCATTATTGGCGTTGTCATTGAAAAGGCGGCCTATAAGCCTTTAAGAAACGCTACCCGAATTGCAGTACTAATTACAGCAATCGGCGTCTCACTCTTTATCGAATATGTAACAATGGCCGTTGCCGGAGCTAATGTAAGGTCCTACCCCCCAATGACAGGTATTTTAGCAGAAACCTTCAATATCGGAATAATAAATATTACAATGCAACAGATAATCATTGTTGGTATAACAATAGTACTTATGATTTTGCTTCAATTTATTGTAAAGAAAACAAGAATAGGTAAAGCTATGCGGGCAGTATCACTAGATAGCGATGCTGCCGAGTTGATGGGTATAAATGTTAATACTACCATCTCCTTTACCTTTGCTTTGGGCTCAGCCTTAGCCGGAGCAGCAGGTATTATGGTCGGAATTTATTATAACTCAATTAATCCGCTGATGGGCATGCTGCCGGGCATTAAAGCTTTTGTCGCTGCCGTTTTCGGCGGTATAGGAATAATCCCCGGTGCTATGATTGGCGGCTATTTCATTGGTATTGTTGAGGTTTTGGTTTCAGGATACGGTAACTCGATGTATAGAGATGGTGTTGTGTTTGCTATTTTGATTCTTGTTCTCATAATAAAGCCCACTGGATTATTGGGTAAAAATACCAGAGAGAAGGTGTGATTTAAGTTGAAAAAATTATTTGAGACTAATTGGATAAGGAAGCTTGTTTCGCTTATATTAACCTTCATTATTATTCAATTACTTATTTCGCTCAATGTAATTAATAGTTATCTGCAAACTACTTTAGCGACTATTTGTATTAACATAATTCTGGCAGTAAGTCTTAACCTAATCACCGGTTTTACTGGGCAGTTTTCTTTAGGTCATGCCGGATTTATGTCGATAGGTGCATATGTTTGTGCATTAATAACTTTGAGAATTCCAACAATTCCGGGTTTTATCATAGGAGTTATTGCCGGTGCTTTAACTGCAGCAATTGTGGGGTTTCTTGTAGGGTTACCTACCTTACGTCTACGAGGTGATTACCTTGCCATAGCCACTTTAGGTATGGCAGAAATTATCCGTATCGTATTTCTTAATCTAGACAGTATTACAAACGGCGCTGCGGGTTTACAGGCCATCCCCCAATTCACTAATTGGCCGTGGTTGTTAATTTACACTTCAGGTACTGTGCTTATTATCTCTAACTTTATTAAATCATCTCACGGCAGAGCCTGTATATCAATCAGAGAGGATGAAATTGCAGCTGAAGCCATGGGTATTAATTCAACCAAGTATAAGGTTACTGCCTTTACTATAGGTGCATTCTTTGCAGGAATTGCAGGCGCTTTATATGCCTCCACCTTCAATTTTATTGATCCCAAAATCTTTAGTTTCTCAAAATCAATAGATATATTGGTAATAGTTGTTTTAGGCGGCTTAGGCAGTATTTCCGGCTCAATAATCGCTGCTGTTTTATTAGCAGTTATAACCACTTATTTGCAAGCTTTTGCAAATATTCAAATGATTATATACTCCCTATTACTGATAATTATTATGATATTCCGTCCTCAGGGTTTAATGGGTTCTAAAGAGCTTTCCCTTTCTATTTTCAGCAAAATAGGTGAGAATTTTAAATCCAAGAAAGGGAGGGTTTAAAATGTCAAATTTAATTGTAAAAAAGCTAACAAAATCCTTTGGCGGATTAACAGCAGTATCAAATGTTAATATTGAGCTCAATGATGGTGAACTGGTTGGCTTAATCGGCCCAAACGGCGCAGGTAAAACTACTCTGTTTAATCTTTTAACAGGCGTATATACTCCATCCTCCGGCACTATTACTCTTAACACTAACGGTACAAGCAAGTCAATAGGAGGTCTAAAGCCTTATACCATCTGTAATAACGGCTTAGCCAGAACATTTCAGAATATTCGTTTATTTAAGGATCTGACTGTACTTGACAATGTTCGTATCGCAATGCATAAAAATGTTAAATACGGCTTGATTTCAAGTTTTTTCCATCTCCCTTCTTATAATAGAGAGGAAGCTGAGCTTATAAAAAAGAGTATAGAATTGCTTGAAATTCTAAAGCTTGGTCATAAAAAAGATGAGCTCGCCAGAAATCTTCCCTACGGAGAGCAGCGACATCTTGAAATAGCTCGTGCCCTCGCTACTAATCCGACTTTACTTTTGCTTGATGAACCTGCTGCCGGAATGAACCCTGCCGAA
>CAZPIS010000047.1:0-9414 GCA_964586745.1 uncultured Ruminiclostridium sp. | reverse complement strand
TATTCTGATTGTGAATGTAAATATGAAATCCGGGAGTTTTACAGGCGTTCCCGAATACCTTGCCAACACAGTTAAAAGTATATTCAGCAAGGTATATAGAGCCGATCTTTTGCAGGTTACCAATTCACTTCTTTTTGTCAGTGATGATGAAAATATGCTTGCAAACTATAAAAATAATACTCTTGCTCAGATAAATGAGAATCATGATCTGCATTCTATCTCAAAGTATATAGATAACAACCTTGTAGAAATAACCGATAACACCCTGGTCTTAACCGATGATCTTGCCCCGGTAGAGCTTCTGGGACAAAAGGCTTTGGCTGAGATTGTCAATGCCGAGGTTGAAGGCGTAAGAAGCATGATTGAAGGAAAGAGTTTGAAAGAAATATTTGAATATCTGACCGAATAGAGTGCTTCGCGAAAGTTCAGTTCAATCCCAGCAGAATTTGCATAAACTATCTGTAGCATTAAAGCGGCGTAGCTGCAACGATTTATCGTAGCAGCCACGCCGCTTGGTTACATAATACTTTATTTACATACGATTTACTTATTATTCTTTTCATTTAAACTCTCACAAAATTCCCGGTATGTTATCAGCAAATCAATGAAATCACCCATTAATGTTAGAATAGCACCTATAAGCGCAAGCTTATTAATGTTAAAAAAACTGTAATTGCTATTCATAACGCCCTCCGGGAAGCCTTTGTTAATATATTATTCAAAAGGCCTGCCCTTTGTTCGGGCAATTATTATTCGGCTAAAACAAAGGGCTTGCTAGCTAAATTATCCTTCTTTGCACGTATACTTAAGGGATTTCCGTCCAAAAGCTGAGTTAAAATATTTGTAACCACTTGACCATTCTTATCGGTTTGCCAGAACGCATAAGAAATATCATTTAAAAATATGCCGACGCCTTCTACAGGTTTTCCGCTTCTGTCAGTTACCGTTATGGTTGTTTTTTCACCGGGCTTAATTCCCTCTGCCTTAAGTATTAACGGATAATCCAGGCTTACATTCATATCGGGTAATAAAAATCTCTGACTCTTTATGTTGTCTCCTACAATCATAGCACCCAAGTAAAGTTTTATCTTGGCCTCATCCCCGAAAGAGGGCTTGGCTTTAAAGGTAATGGTACCAAGTTTTGAAACTTCAGCGGTGGATAAATTTGTAAGGTTATCTATTGCTATAAGTATCCTGCCATTTTTCTCATCAACCCTGTTAGCAACAATATTTCCCTTCTTGGCCCAAGGCTCCAATGCGAGTTGAATTCCCGGTATTGAGCTGTCCTGATCCACCGGTACAACCTTTGTTACATCGTACTCAAAGTCAGCATAGATTTTTTTCAGATTTTTCGGGTTTTTAATATTCAAAGTAGTGGTAAAACTGCCGCCTTCGATAACTGTAGCATCGGTTGTGGCTATCATCTGAGGCGCTCCGGCATCCACCGTAAATGTAATAGTATGTGTTCCCTTGTTTCCTGCCATATCGGCATAATTTACAGTAAGGCTGTGGTAGCCATCGGACAGATTAACCTCTGAACCAAGCTCTCCTTTTATAGATACATTCCCGGTTCCTTCAATTAAAAGATTAGTTAACTCGGCCCCATCAAGTATCACCTTCACGCTGTTTGCATCAATATCTGCGGCATTTGTGCCCTTGATTATTTCAGCGGAAAGAGGAATCTTTCCCGTTTTTATTACAGCCTTATCGGCGGGTGATGTAATTTTAACCGCCGGTGCCTGAGCTATATTTCCTTCGGTGTATACAGCACGAATCTGGTCAAAATACAGTGTTCCTTTAGTTCTCATATCATCTCTGGAGCACATGACTCTTATAGGTGTTTCAAAAGTAAACGGTCCTTTTCTTCCGCTTGGTATTTTTGCTTCTACATAATTCCAGCCGGTCCAGTCAATTCCGCCTGCTCCGGTGGCCGGTTTATAGTCGGTGGTGTAATCAATGTAGAAGCTCTGTCCGCTTCCGTCTTTAACACTTGCGCGAAGCCATGTCTTGCTGTTATCGCCGTATACCCACATTCCGACAGCATTCGGTTCTCCGTTTATAGTAAGCTCTGTCTTGGCTTTTGTATTTGGATTCAGCGTATATGCATAAACACCTGCTACACCGTTTTCTATGCCTGCACCTTGGGTAAAGTCATAATCAAGCTTCAATAACCCACTGCCCGATCTTGCCATTTCCTTGTCCTGAATTACCGACACATTGGCTGATTTTGCTCTGACAGTTGAATATCCCCAACCAATAGCACTTTCAAAGTCTTCTATTGCATTTGGAGTTGCCGGAATCACTACATCTATATAAGCAGTCGTGCTTCCGTATTTAACAACTATACGACCATTTCCGGAGGCATTGGCAGCCATGGTAAATACACCATTTTGAGTAATGGTACCGATATTCCCCTCAACCTGCCAATTAAACGAGCTATCCGTACTGTTTACCTTTATATTCTGATAATAGGCTTCGCAGCTTAAATCTATAACATCTCCCGGAAGAAGTGTCAAAACACTCTTTGAGGGTTTAAGGGATGTTACCTTATCCAAAACCGTAACAGAAGAACTGCCCACCGTGTTTTTATTAACAGCCATAACAGAATAGCTCCCGGTAGCTGATCCCACCTGCAGCAAACCATTTTTATCTATGGTACCAGTGCTGCTTGCCCATTCTATCGAAGCGGGCAATTGCGCAGGCATATAGTATTTATTTGTTGCCAGAACTGAGTACTGTACAGTAGCACTTGGCAAAGCATAGACTTTTCCCGGATAAACATGAAGGTTATCAACCGCCGTACTATTGGCTTCATTGCCTTCTTTTATGGCTACGCTATGTTTTGAAACAAGGATAAGACTGTTTGAATTTGCTCTTTCTCTTCCGTCCGAAGGATTATTAAGCAGACCCGGGCTTGAATGCCCCGGCATCCTTGCTATAATTGAAGACGAGCCTCCGCCATCTAATTGCAACGCTTTTACACAACCCAATTTATAAAGGAATTGAGCCACTTCCAGACTCGAAGAGCCTTGGCTTGAGGTGCTTCTTCCGTCGGATTGGTATAAAACCACTTCACCATTGGACTTAACCCCGACTGCAGTAACGGGATTATAATCTGATGCAGACAATCCGCTTGCCATTAATCCGTTTTCAATAAGTATTTGTTTTCCGCCTACTGCCTGACTCACATTTGCCCACTTGTTTTCTGTATCGTTAAATTGGAATACTACTTCGTTTCCCATTCTGAAGTCAGCCATGGAGCTGAAACCGCTTTTCCCATTTCTCGCAGATAACACAAGCTGGTTTTCGCCTATCGGTGTAGCTTTTGCATTAAGCTTAATCCCCGAAATTTTTGCCTTTACGATTCCGCCCACTTTTAGGTCTCCCTCTTTTATGTCGAGAATGACCTCCAGGCTGGGCACGGTACTCCCCGTATTAGGACCGAAATCACTGCTGTAAAGATATGGGCCCCAATCATTCTGAGCCTTATTAAAATTACCGAAGGTAAATTTTTTTCCGTTTGCTGTATAGTACATCTCGAGATTAGGCATACCGATTACAACTGTACCATCCTGATTAAATCCTATCGCATTCCATTTAGTATTGCTGTAGCTTATAAGCTTACCGTTTTGTATCAATAAACCTATGGGCACACCATTTTCAAGGTAATAAAAATCACCGTTAATTCCTCCGATTATTGAAACACCTTGTTTTTGTTCTTCAATTTTTGACATACTGCTTAGAGTTGCACGGCTGCTTACACTTTGTCCATAAGCCGCAAATACCATAGCATCTGAAGTAGCGGGATTAAAGGTAATTGTCTGACCGGTCTTGCCGGTATTGTTTCCGTTAGTACCGCTCCATCTATTTAAAACAACGCCTTCGGCTATTTTTCTCTCTTCATTATGGAATATCGCCGTGGTGCCAAAGTCAGAAATATATGCCAGAGCAACATTCCCAGACAATGAAAATATAAGGGTTAAACAAAGAAATAAAGATAGAATTGATTTTTGTACTCTTAAAAAATTTTTTCTCATGTATGGTCCTCCTGAATAATAAAAAGAACTTCTAGGAAAAGCTTAACATAAATCACATGCCGATTACAGTTTAATTGTATTAATTGTGTGTTTCTCTTTTATTACGAAATATCGTTGAAACTATTTAAACAAGCCCATATTTTTTCCGGTTCTAATCAATCAAGTATTGTGTTATTGTTTAAATGTTAGAATATATATTACAAACGAAATGTCGAAAGGGTAAAATTATGTTTAATATTGTAGATGAATATGATCCCCAAAATAATTCATACCCGCCTCCGCATAAGCGCAAGCATACCGGGCTTAAAATACTTATTATAATAGTTCTGACATTGGTAATGATTTTTGGCATTACAGTCCTTGGCTACTATACCTTTCTACCAGCGAAGTATACATTATTGGCCGCAGGATATTCAAGCGCAATTAAAAGCTATAGCATGTTTGATAAAAATTTAGCTCAATATGAAAATAAGTACTTAAATCCATTTCTTGAAGACACTATTAAAAAAGAAACCAAAATGGGAATCTCCGCGGATGAAAATCTTCTGGAACAATTTCTCCCTGCTGAATCTGTGGAAGAAGTCATAAAAGCTATCAATAGTATTTCTCTTAGATATGATTCAGCCTTTGATTATAAGAATAAAAAGCAAACAATGCGTCTTGGCCTTAATTATTTATTAAACCCCATTATAACTACGAGATTTTCCTTGAATGATACAAAGTTTACTATCGGTGTGGACGAATTAAGCAAAAAAACCATAATCGGCGATTTTAAAAGCCTGGGTAGCCTTTCGAGGTTTTCACCCGATACTCCTTCGGAAACTTGGGAGGCTTTGGAAAGCATCAATCCCTGGATTTTTGCCAGAATTATTGAAGAAGTCAAGTTTAACAGGCAGGATGTCAAAAACCTTATGTCTGATTATTCAAAAGAAATAATACGCAACATTGATTCAAGTGATATGACAATAAAAAGAGGTGTCTCCGAAGATGTTTTGGATAAGGCCGTGAAATGTCAGGAAATCACCATCAGTCTTAGTGCCGAAAACCAAAAAAAGATAGCACTGAATGTTGTAGATATGCTTAAAACCGATGATTCCTTTTATAACCTTACTTTTGGTAATTTGGAAAAGTGCTGCAAGATTCTTGAGGAAAGCACATATATGGGGAGAATACTTAATGAATCGAGATTATCAGATAATCTGAGTAAGGATAAGTATCCGGAATATCTTTCCCAACTGGAAGAAGAAATAATAGCAAGTGAGGACGAAACAGACATTGAAATAAAGATATATATTGACGGTCTTGACATCGTCAAATACAAAGTTACATCTAAATCACCTTCCGATTCGGATGATACGGTTATTATACTGGAGCAGAGAATAAAAGGTCAATCCTTTGACTATAGGCTAAGTACAGATTCTGATTCAGAAGATAAAGCAGCTAATATGGTCATGGCTATAAAGCGCGATTATGATGCATCCAATGATTTGAATGATATTTTTATAAAACTGGATATCGCAGAAAGCATACTCGAGAATCCTTTTAAAAGCTCAATAACTATTGATTCGTCTGAAGAGAAATCGGATAGCAGAGAGGTTAAACATACCGTTGATTTGGAGCTCAAATATGAGCAAGAAACTCCCGACGGAACAGATAAGGGGGCTGTAAAGCTTTCTCTTGACGGCGATAAATATAAAAATACAGATAACCTTGTAACAGAAAGCGACTATAAAGGTAAACTTTCAATGAGCGTTCCTTCCGAAGGCCTTGATAATATGGAAATTGGCTTCTATACAAAAACCGAGACCATATACGGAGAAGAGGTTACCATCCCTGAGCCAAAAGATTCAATTGATATAAAAACTGCCACCGAGGAGGATTTTAACCGGCTATCTGAGGAGATTATCTCTAATATCGGAACCTTAACACAGCTAACCGGAGAATTATGATATATGATAGCAAACCTTCATTAAGCAGCATGGCTGCTAAACTTGCATAATTTTATTGATACAGATAGCTTACGGCTCTCTCATAGCTCTTTTGAGACCGGCATACGAAATAAGCTGCAAAATGACACTTACACAAAGCAGTGTTATCACTGCCGACGCTGCCGTCTTCCAATTATCCGGAGTGGCATACAGATTGGTTAATGCTCTCAATGCCCAGCCTTGAGGCGTAATAAGTGCCATCGATGTAAGGGATTTCGGAACACCGGCAAAATTCCAAAGGCATCCTCCCATTATACCCGTAATCAAAGACATAACGGGAGCCGATGCCTGAAGCTGGTGAGGAGTTTCAAATACTGTAGAAAAAAATATACTTATCGAAGCGGCACAAAATATGTAAATAATTATTACAAGCAGAGATGAAAATCCTGATATTAAAGCCGTCTTGAAAAATATCCGTTGTACTCCCGCAAAAATAAAGGTAATAAATACTCCCATGAGAAAAAGGGCTGCCGTATTCCCTAGGAAAATCAAAGGAATGGCCCCTTTCACAGACGTAGCTCTTTGTATTGTGCCATTAACCTTTTCTTCACAAAGCCATCCGCTGCCAAACAAAAGTCCCATCATAATAAAAAGAATCAAGAGTCCCAATGAAGCTGCCGCAAATGGAGGAATTGTAACGGTATCTTCCCCTGCGGGCATAACCTCTATTTCTTCATAAATAATAGTCATAAGCGGTTGAGGCCTCCAATACTCCTCAACCTTTATTGCGGTATCCTCCAAGGATAAATCTGGCTCAACCCCTTTATTATTAAAGCTTTCATTAATCCAATTAAGCGTAAAAGCTCCTCCGTAAATCCTAAGCGTCTGAGAACAAACTATCTCTTTTATAAGCTCCGCAGAGTATGAAGACGGTACCTTAAATAAAGTAATAAGCTCATTTAGATCTCCCTTTTGTAAACCCTCTTCAAAACCCTTTTTTATAATAACAGCGGCTTCAAAATTGTTCTTTTCTAGCTGTTTTAGAGCTTCTTTTCTGTCTCCGAGGTTAACCTTCAAGCCTTCTTTTGTTACAAGCCTTTCGCATAATAATTCCGAATACTCTGTATTATCCTCATCAACAAGCATAATAGGTATGTATCCCAGCTTTTCTTGCCTTTGGGCATAGCCTGTAACGAGAGAAAGCATAATAGGTACTATAATCATTGTAATAACAAATAATTTATCAGAAAAAAGAACCCGCAATCTGTTTTTTAGAATAATGAAAAACCTCATCCTGCCATCCTCCTTCGTTTAAAGCTCAGCACCAGGGAGGCGGCAATTAAATAAATAATAGTCATTATAATAAGGGCGCCTATGCTTTCCATAGTATCAATAGGACTACCATCATACATGGTATTTAATAAGCCTTGCAAGCACCAGCGGTTTATGGTGAAAACACTTAATATCCTGCATACATAAGGAAGTGATGAAAGTGGGTATAAACTCCCTCCAACCACAGCCATTAAGAGAATTGAAAGATTTGCAATAAGATCAGCCACACTACCGGAAGGAGAAATCCCGGCTATAAAAATTGAGAATGCACCCGCTGCCATTGCCGTAGCCATGAAAACAGGAATCATGGCACTCAGCTTCGTTAGCATTAACCCTCCTCCGACAAATAACACAAAAGTAATAATTAATAAAAACTGAGCGCAAGAGATTAAAAATGATAACATCAGCTTTGATGCCACTGTTACACGACTTTTAACAGGTGTGGCAATAAGCCTTGAAAGAATGCCAAGCTGCCTTTCGTCTGTAAGAAGCTTCATACATGGTATTGAGGAATACATAATGAATATGGCCATCAAAGAAAAGGCGTAATATATAACCGGATTTGTATCCGGAAAATTCAATCTTCCGTCGGAAATAAGGGCTTTGCGGTTAAGAACATTATTAACAAAGGCTTCAAACGCTTGATTAATTTCGATATTTATGTCTTCGGCGGTATATTTGTTGGCGGCTTCGATATTATAAATCACATTAAGAGAAGCAAGGCCTGAGGAAACTGTTTCGGAACCGACAAACGCAATATTTTTAACAAGCCGGGACTGTAAAAACAATAACTCCGACCCCAATACCTTTCCGGCTTGGGGTGCCCAATAATCAATACTTTGCGAAATATCTTCCGGGATTATGATTGCCGCGGCTGCCTCCTGCTTTTCAATAAGCTCTCTTGCCCCTTCTTCATCAGTAAATATTACATCCTCTACAACCTCAATGTTCCTAAGCTGAGATGCCAAAAGCCCGGTCCAAGCCGATTCCTCATTATCAACAAGCGCTATCTTAAATGGCTCTACAAAAGCATTGTGTTCAAGAATTGGTGACAAGGCTTTTGTAAAAACCAAAATAGCTAAAAGAGGTAATAGAAAAAGCATTAAAAGCACTTTATAATCCTTGAGAATAATTCGTAAATCCTTTTTAAACATATTTGCCAATCCTGACATTTACGCCTCCTCCAGCTTGAGCATAAGCTGTTCCAGGTTGTCAGCAGCAGCCGAATTTAAAATATCCTTCACTGAACCGGAATAAAGAAGAGAGCCCTCAAGCAAAACAAGTATTCTGTCACACAATACTTCAAGCTCATCAATGTGATGGCTGGTAATGATTATTGTGTTGCCGGCTTGTTTAATGCTTTTTATTAGCTCTGCAATTGTGGCTCTTGAAAGCAGGTCCACACCTGCCGTAGGCTCGTCCATAATCAGGATATCGGGTTCATGAAGGAGTGAGGCTGCAATATTCAGCCTTTTTTTCATCCCCCCTGAAAAGGTCTTCACCTTATCATTTTTTCTGTCATAGAGCTTTAGAAGCTTTAGTACATTTTCAATCCTTTTACTTTTCAAGGATTTTTCAAGGCCATATATACCGCCCCAAAAATCCAAATTCTCATAAGCTGTTAGCATAGGGTATAAGGCTGTTTCCTGGGGAACATAGCCTAAATGTGTTCTGATACTGTCCGGCTGATCTATTATGTCCGCTCCCCTAAATGATATTTTCCCGGCTTCCGGCTTGTTGATGGTGGCCAGCAAAGAAATCAAAGTCGTTTTCCCCGCTCCGTTTGGTCCTATTATCCCGAGAACTTCCCCTTCATTAACGTCAAATGAAATATCCTTTAAGGCTTTCCTTCTTTTATAGCTTTTATAAATATTGTTGACCGATATTAAGCTTTCTTTTCCCATGCGCCTTATATACCGCCTAATTATCACTTTCATTTCTTTTTAATACAATTTTACACTAAACAGCCGGCTTAAAGACAGAGTGTTATTGATTTCCCGTCGAATAAAAAAAGCAGCCTCACAGGCCGCTCTTTTTATTTTATGTTCTTATTTCTTCTTACCCTTAGTTGCAGCAACTTTTTCCTTCAGCTCTTTGCCTGCTTTGAAAACAGGAGC
>CAZPIS010000046.1:0-9418 GCA_964586745.1 uncultured Ruminiclostridium sp. | reverse complement strand
AATGTTATCGGGCCCCCGTTCGAAATCTTTGATTTCGGTAACGGGTGATGTTATTATAATATATACACTAACCGGTTAAAACTATTATAGCCGGTTTTTAAAGGAGAGTACAAATGTTTATCGGAGTTTTAAGCGCCGGGCTTTATTTAAATGAACCCCAGTCCTTGAAGGATAAAAGACGAATTATAAAAAGCTTAATTGAGAGGCTTAAGAATAAGTTTAACATTGCTGTAGCAGAAGTAGATGATTTGGATTCATGGAATAATTGTCTGCTGGGAATTGTTTGCATATCAAATGAAGCTGCCCATGCGGATAGTATGCTGTCAGCTGTGCTGAACTTTGTTGAGAGCCTGGGAACGGTAGAATTAACATCTATACAGACCGAGATTATACCTTACTAATAATAACTGTTGCCTATCTTTATATACAATAATTTTATAATATTAAATTTATTTTGCAAAAGTTAATATATGTTTTATTATAATTAAAAGATATGATAGTATTATTTTTGATTATAATAAGTATGATAAATGGTTCTTTGCAGACAGCTTTGGGCCTGTATTTTATTTATACATCGAGGGAGTAAATATGAAGCTTAATATTGCAAAGACATTTACCATCAGTCTTGCCTTTTTTACCATCAGTTTGGCATGGACAATCTATAATACCTTTGTCCCTGTTTTCCTGATTGGAAACGAACAAATTAGCGGACTTATCAAGAGCTCAACAGTACTGGGCGTTATTATGACAATAGATAATTTTTTTGGATTAATTTTTCAGCCTTATTTTGGTTCTCTGAGTGATAAGACCAAGACAAGATTAGGAAGAAGGATGCCGTTTATAATTGTAGGCATACCTTTTGCGGCATTGTTTTTTTTGATGATACCGTTTTATAATGAGCTTGGAACCCTGTTTCTATTTGATATACGGCTGATTATTCTTATGGTCTCGGTAATAGGAATGAACTTTTTTATGAGTGTTTATAGGGCGCCGGCCACAGCTTTAATGCCTGATGCTACACCGACCGGGTTAAGAAGCCGAGCAAATGGAATTATTACGGCAATGGGCGGATTGGGAACCATTATAGCTTTCTCCTTGGGAGGGAGATTATTTAATATTAATTATAAATATCCTTTCTTAATTGGCGGCGCTATTATGATAGTGGCGTTAATCGTATTATTTATTTTCCATAAAGAGCCTGAAGAGCCTTATTCGGCTGAGGAAAAAGAATCTGAAAAGGTAGATACAGGGTTTTTGTTCGGGAAAAATGGGCAACAGTCTGCTATTTCAAAAACTCCATCGCTGTTACACATGCTTATTACTGTATTCTTTTGGTACTGCGGATTTGAATGTATAAATGCTTTTTTTACATTGTATTGCCAGGAGAAATTTAATATACTTCCCGGGGATGCCACACAAATGCTGGCACCTATGGCAGTAATATTTATGATTTGTGCATTTCCTGCAGGATATGTAGGGGGAAAAATAGGACGAAAAAAATCAATGCTAATAGGTAATGCCGTTGTTGTCTGTTCATTTTTAATTGTATTTATGCTAAAGGAAAACACATTTCTTTCAGTTCTTTTAGGAATAAGCGGAATGGGATGGTCGCTTTTGACTACAAACGCCTATCCCGCTGTGGCCGAAATGGCCCCAAAAGGGCATACGGGTCAATATACAGGATATTATTATGTTTTTACATTTGCCGCCAGCATTGCAAGTCCGATACTTTACGGACTGATGGTGGATATATTAAGAAGTCAGGCTTATTTATTTATCTTTGGTGTGATAATGTTTATTCTTGGCATGGTGTTTTTGATAAAGGTTAAGCAACAGGATGTATATCACCGGAATGATAAAAACACAATAGTATAAAAAGTATACAGTTCTATTATCAATAATCAATCAA
Source organism: uncultured Ruminiclostridium sp. (assembly GCA_964586745.1). Taxonomy (GTDB): domain Bacteria; phylum Bacillota; class Clostridia; order DSM-8532; family DSM-8532; genus DTU059. Next base: position 7,509 of record CAZPIS010000046.1, on the reverse strand, counting down.
GTTTTCCACAGCTCTTGCATATGGTGAATCAGAGCTATTAAGTGGAAAGCGTGTCTATATGTTTCTAGATTTTTTATCACAAAATTGGCTGGTGTTGGTTGCTTTAGCAGGTATAGCAGTATATATTATCTATTTGACAATAACAAAGCAATGGACAAAAGTAAGGGAATTTGCATATCAAGTAATGTTATTAGCTGAAAGAACCTTTTCTGAACAAGACGGAAAAATCAAGTTTGATTTCGTGGTCAGAATTGTTTATAAATATTTACCGTCATGGTTTAAAATATTTTTTACTGAAGACCATCTGAGAAAACTAATCCAAGAATGGTATGATATTGCCAAGGATTTCTTGGATGACGGACAGATTAATTCTTCAGTATAAAAGTACAGTAAAATTTTATTATATTTTGTTGAAAATGTTTATATAGAGCAATATAGTATATTCAATAAGAGCTTTTTCCTGTCATGTAACATTTAAGAGTTCTACCCTTTAGATTCCGAGAACCTTGTTTTTTCATATTAGATGGGTTGCTTTTGTTAAACATTTTTTACAGCTATAGATTTATGATAGAAAGTGAATTTTTTTTTCATTGATTTACCGGTAGCTTGATCGTGATTCGATAGAAACATTCCTATTCTCTTTGGTAAGATTGGGATGGAGATAATGAAGCACTCCTTAATAAAAAATGCAATGAAAGGTGAAGGTTAAAATAAAAAATATTTCAAATCATGAAAAGGGGTTATACCGAGACTCATTCTAGCTGCTATTTCCATATACCTTGCAGTCACCAGGGGAGAATGGTGGTGATATGGGTGTGCGGTGATTTTCACGCTTTCCGCTCTTGGAGGGCTTATATCAGCTAAAAAATAGAAAATGAATTTATTAATGAAATATCATAAGTAGGTTAGATGTATTTACTCAAGAAACTAAAAATAACGGATCTCAGTTTACTGAAACCCGTTAATATAATTTGTAGAGTGGTGTTATAGAATTTTCTGAAGTTTATAAAAAAGCTTATTCTTTCTTATTTCTTTTTCTTAAAAAGCTTTTTAAATATGCCTCCTACTTCATCAACAATGCTGCCATCATTGTCAGAGTCCAGCAGATTGGTCACCATACCCATCAAGCCATTGTTACCGCTTTGTGCCGTCAGACCACTCAACAAACCTGCAATACCTGATGCATCCAAATTATCCTCTTTTTTCTGCTGGCCTAATGCACCTAGTAAGAGCGGTGCTAATTGTGTCATTAATCCCGATACCTGGCTCTTTTTCAGCCCTGTTTGTTTTGCTAAATTCTTTTTAACCATGTCGTTTTTGCCTGCAAATATGTGTTGAAGTATTTTTGCACCATCATCAGAGTTAACGTTATTTAAAAACTCTTCAAGATTATTCACATTATCATCCTGATGATCATCTAATGCGCCTGCCAAAGCTTCTGCTCCTTCAGATGTACTCGCATTTTTTCCTAATGCCTGTAATAGTGTTGGCATGCCTAGCTGAGCAAGTTGCTGTACCTGAGAGGGGTCTGCCCCAACTGATTTACCTAATTTTTTTAATGTGGCCTGGTTATTGATCTGCTCATTAATCAATTTTAATATGTCCATAATGTACCTCCTCAACATAATTGTTGGTGAATAATAAAAACATTATATCATGAATACCAAAAGTTAGAATTATATATTATACCAATGTGCATGTCTATTTTTATACATACTACCAAGATAAATCCAGTAAAACAACATCCGGAGTTTATTATCAAATAAAATCTTGCCTGTAAAGTAGTTTTCCACGAAAATTACCACCGGGTTTTATTCGTACTTGGATTTAATTGATGATGAGCGATTTGCAAAAATGTGAAGAATATACACTGAAGAGCAAGTCACATGAGCTATTCTAGCACCAAAATTTCGAAAAAATAAGAGTGGTCATACAAATTTAAGATTTTCAATTCTTAAACCCTATAAGACCACTCCAACGTGGTCGGAGTGAGAAGACTCGAACTTCCGGCCTCTTGGTCCCGAACCAAGCGCGCTACCAACTGCGCTACACCCCGACAAACAAAAACTATTATAAATCAATTTTCTCTAAAACACAAGCATAGAAGAGCGTTATTTTTACGGCCATAATAACCTTATAATCTCCTTAAATCTTTTCAGCACGTTCTACAACGTGATCCACTGTCACTATATAACAGTTGTAAATCCACCAATGAAGCAGTATTTTTGATTGACCCCAAAGTTATGGAATTAGACACTGTTTTCACCGGCGGCGGTTCCGCTTACTCGTTGTTGGAAATATCAACTAAGGAAATTCAACGACTGAATATGGGTCAAGTAATAAGAATAAGAATAAGAAGATGATAAATATTTACCTTTTATTTAATACTTTCTGAAAAGGCCGATAACCTTACCGAGGATATTAAGTTCCTTTGTTATAATAGGCTCATAATCGGGGTTTTCAGGCTGAAGCCGATAGTAATTTTTTTCTTTGTAGAAGGTTTTTACTGTTGCTTCGTCCTCAATCAATGCCACGACCATATCACCGTTATTTGCGGTATTTTGCTGCTTAACGAGAATATAATCTCCGTCTAAGATCCCGGCATTAATCATGCTGTCACCTTTTACTTTCAGCATGAAAGAAGTTGAATTCTCTAAGTATTGGACGGGTATAGGAAAAGTCTCTTCTATATTTTCGACAGCAAGTATCGGGGCTCCTGCAGTTATTTTACCTATGACGGGGATGTTATCAATTTCTTGATCTGCGATATATCCTTCAAGATTTTTGCCCGATTCATCAAGAACCTTCAGAGCCCTTGGTTTAGTTGCGTCCTTAGTTATTAAACCTTCTTCTTCCAGTTTTATTAGGTAAGCATGTACAGTTGAAGTTGATTTGAATCCGACTGCCTTACAGATTTCTCTAACAGACGGGGGGAAACCCTTTTCCATAAGATAACGATTAACAAAATCAAGTATTTTCTTTTGTTTATCAAGATCGCGATGTCTCATATAAACATCCTCCGTAAGATTATTTTACGTCTTAATAATAAATTAAAGACAAAAACTACTTCTTGAAATAATTATATCTTCATGCATATTATTTGTCAAACAAATGTTCGATATAACTTGACAAAGGAACACCTGTTCGATATAATGATTTTAAAAGAACAAGTGTTCCGGAGGGCGATATTATGAAAAAAAGGTATAGATTAAAAAATAAACGCCGCTTTGCCTCAATAATTGTGTTGCTTGTTATTATTACTGTTTTTACTGGGATGGTTGTTAATGCAGGAGCAACCTCAAGTGCAAAAGATAAATATGAAGTTGTAAAAGTAAAAAGCGGAGATTCACTTTGGGAAATTGCCTCAATTTATAATAATAAGGATATAAGAGAATATATTTATGATATAAAAGAGCTGAACCGCCTTGAATCAGACATAATTTATACTGGGCAGATACTTTTACTTCCATAATTTTATTTGTAATATGATGATTAAATTATTATATGTTGATATTATATGTTTTTATATTGATGCCTGTGGTAAAATTATAATATATTAAAAATGAGGTGAGGGTATGCAGATAAAACAGGTATCGGTTTTTTTGGAAAACAAATCCGGAAGATTAGCTGAGGTTACGCGAATTTTGGGAGGCAGAAGCATAGATATCAATGCATTGTCTATTGCGGATACAACTGAATTTGGTATACTGAGGCTTATTGTAAATAATCCGGATGATGCAGTTGCAGCTTTGAGAGAACATGGATTTACAGTGGACATTACTGAAGTTATAGCTATTTGTGTTGATAATGAGCCTGGAGGCCTTTCGGTTGCTCTGAAATACCTTGAAGAAAATAACGTCGGAATTGAGTATATGTATTCTTATATAGGTAATTCAGGCGACGGTAAGGCTATAATAATTATCAGAGTTGAGAATACCCAAAAGGCTATTGATATTTTAAAAAACAATATGGTAGGTATTCTGCCGGCAAATTAAAGTTGCGAATGTAATTAAAAAGATAAGTTAGTTTTATATTTCGCCGGAGAAATTATATATTATATCTTTTATAACTACATTTAATGAACTTTCAAGGTCCAAAGTATATGGGCTTACTTTTTTATTGTTTTCATAGTATATAGTTATTGCCGGGCGCATGTTATATTCGCCTATTGATTCTACTATTCCTTCATATCCGTTGGATAAAAGGACCATAGTTCCTATTGGGTAGATATTTACAGCTTCAGTAAATATCTTTACCAGTTCATAATCAAATAGTATGCCGCCGGCACCCATTATGTATTCCATAGCTTCATTAGGCTTAACTCCTCTTCTATAAGCCCTATCAGAGGTTAACGCATCAAACACGTCGCATAGACAACATATACGACCGTACAAAGGTATTTCCTCTCCGCTCTTATTAAAAGGATATCCTGTCCCATCCCATTTTTCATGGTGTGTTAAGCATGCAATCCTTTCGGTTTGGTCTAAATCTGTGCAATCTCTTAAGAACTCATAGCCCTTAATGGGATGATTCTTAATAATATTAAATTCTTCAATTTCAAGCTTATCTGTCTTGTTTATAATACTCAGCGGAATATATATTTTTCCGATATCGTGCAGCAAACTGTTTAATGCAACCTTCTTAATTTCAAGTTTAGGCATATTAAGTCTATTTGCTACAACCAATGATAAAAGCATAACATTAATACTGTGAATAAATGTGTTGTCGTCGTAGGTGGATACGCTTATCAGATTATTAATGATGTCACTGTTATGAACCGCATCATCAATTATTTCATTAATAAAAGACTCGTAATTTTCTATACACTGATGAATTGATTTTCGATATCCGGTTTTATCAGTAACTATTTCTTTGTTAGAAGATATGTTGATTATTTTTGAATCATTGTCTTTAAAACGTTTTACAAGTTTTGGTTTAAAAATATTTTCCAGTTCTTGATTAGAATACTTGTCCAAAATATGAACAGTGCTTATACCTAATTTCTTAAGTTTATTAATATTATTTTCATCGAATACAGTGTCATTTTTCATTACGATATTTCCGGAGTGATCAAATACCGGTTTATGCAGGATTTGACCTGGTATTACATATTCTATTGGAATCTTCCGCATTACTATATTTAAAGTTGGCTATCAAATGTATACTAAGTCAACTATCTCCTTCCACATAAGCTACCTCTAATGTTATAAAAAATATTATGCAAAGGCTTTAATAAATCTTATTACTATTAATACCAACATAGTATGAATAAAAACCAATAAATTTAATATTATTAAACATTTTCAAAAAAAAACGGGCAAAAACCCGTTTTTATGACTCAAGATATATCTCGAAGAGAGAGGCCTTTATTTCTATCTAACGCCCATTGTATAGACCACTCGTTTTCAAACAGTAAGACAAAACTATCGCGATTATCCTTCACTATTAGGGTTGTCGATGTAATATTCAAATCGTCGGGAGCTCCTTTTATTTCGTTTATCCAGCGAGCATGACGGTGATTAAGATGAGTTAATTTCAAATCAACACCATATTCGTTTTTTAGCCTATATTCAAGAACTTCGAACTGAAGAACACCGACGGCACCAATAATGAACTCTTCAACTCCGATATCGGGCTGTTTATATATTTGAATAGCCCCTTCTTCAGCGAGCTGTGTTATTCCTTTTAAAAACTGCTTTCTTTTCATTGTATCCTTTGCTGCCACTCTGGCAAAGTGTTCAGCGGGGAAGGAAGGGATGCCTGTGAAGGTAAGGTTATCGTTAGTGCTTAGAGCATCGCCGATACTGAAGATACCGGGATCAAAAAGACCCACAATATCACCCGGATAAGCCAGATCCACCATTTCCCGCTCTTGAGCCATAAAATGCTGAGGCTGAGCGAGGCGAATGGGTTTACCGCTTTTACTATGAATGACCTGCATACCGCGTTCGAAAATACCCGAGCATATACGCATAAATGCTAACCTGTCTCTATGATTTGGGTTCATATTTGCTTGTATTTTAAAGATGAAGCCGGCAAAATCGTCATTTAGAGGGTCAATGATTTTGTCGCCAAATAATTGATCACTTGGTGGAGGTGCCATCTTTAAAAATTCTTCTAAAAAGAGCTCTACGCCGAAATTTGTCATAGCGCTACCAAAAAAGATTGGAGTTAATTCGCCTTTTAAAACCTTTTTTAAATCAAAGCTGTCTCCGGCAATATCTAAAAGCTCAATATCATCAACGAGCTTTGAATAGTAGGGTTCTCCCAAAAGCTCCTTAAAAATCGGGTCATCGACACTTCCTTTGTTAGAGTTTATAATTGCCTGTCCGTGAGCATTGTCATTTGTGAATAAAACGATTTGCCGAAGAATTCTGTTGTATACACCTTTAAAGTCACCATCTGTACCTATGGGCCAATTCATCGGATAGGAGCGTATACCAAGAACATCTTCAAGCTCTTGCATTAAGGCAAAGGTATCTTTACTGGCACGATCCATTTTATTTACAAATGTAAAGATTGGAATGCCTCTCATTTTACAAACATGAAAAAGTTTAACGGTCTGTGTTTCAACACCTTTAGCTCCGTCAATCAGCATGACGGCACTATCTGCAGCAACTAAGGTTCTGTAGGTGTCCTCGCTGAAATCTTGGTGCCCGGGGGTATCAAGAATATTGATGCAAAAATTATTATAATTAAACTGCATTACGCTGGAGGTAACCGAAATACCACGTTGTTTTTCAATCTCCATCCAGTCTGAAACAGCGTGGCGAGAAGCTTTTCGTGCTTTGACCGATCCCGCCATATGAATGGCTCCGCCATAAAGCAAAAGCTTTTCCGTTAATGTAGTTTTTCCTGCATCAGGGTGTGAGATTATTGCAAAAGTTCTTCTGCGTTCAATTTCAGTATTGAGCATTTCTTTATTTACACTCACTGTTGTTCCTCATTTCAACCATTTTAGAAAATACAAAATATATAATATGGTTTTTAGAACTTTTAGTCAAGGAATATAGTTAAAAAAGGTGTTCAGTAATATAAAATCATGGTATATTTAATGTAATTATAAAAAAACAAGGGGTATTAATATGGATATTAAGCTACTTGCAAAGAATGCGAAAAGGGCATCAATAGAACTTTCGGGCATACAAACCCAACAAAAAAACAACGCTCTCATGCAAATAGCTGATGCACTTTATTCAAATAAAGAGAAAATTTTTAATGCAAATGCACAAGACATAGAGCGCAGTATGGCAGAGGAACTTTCCATGCCTCTTATTAAAAGACTGCGCTTGGATGAAAATAAATTAATCGGCATAATAGATGGAATAAAAAGCCTGATAAAACTTGAAGATCCTGTAGGGAAAACATTATTATCGACAGAATTAGATGAAGGTTTGGAACTGTTCAGGGTTAGTTGCCCCATAGGATTGATAGGTATAATTTTTGAGTCACGTCCCGATGCGCTGGTTCAGATTTCTACACTTTGCCTTAAAAGCGGTAATGCAGTCA
>CAZPIS010000045.1:0-9423 GCA_964586745.1 uncultured Ruminiclostridium sp. | reverse complement strand
CATAACAAATCCAATCGAAAGGAATGGCTGACAGAGGTATAGCTAAAGCAAAGCCCGCCGCCCAGCCGGTAATGAGGCCTAATGCCCCGGCACCAGTGCCTTTGGTTTGAGTATTTTTTTTCTTGCGGGAGGGTGCCATTAACGCCTCCGCAAAACGCCGCAAAAAGCCCGCCCTTCCTGAAAGCGCGCGGATAGACAAGAAAAATGCTGCCACTCCGACCATACTGTTTTTAAGAGAGACCGGACCTGCCATGAGGTTGTATCCAATCAACGCGGCTCCCATTCCCGTCAGAACCATCGAAAAATGGTTGGGTTCTTTAGCCGCAAATGATTTGAAAAATTGCTTCAATCCCCCAAATAGCCCCGCAAAAGGTTTTTGTCCGCTTGTCAACGGAATGACCATGGAGGTCAAAAAGTATGCGAAGACACCCTTGCCCACGATGCCGCCAATCATACCGGGGACGCCTCCGGCGGTTCCTCCGCCTGCAAAGGTAGCAAAAGACAGCCACCGCAGCGATGGAAAATCTAAGCTTAAAAGGGGCATCAGCGTTAGCGCTAACCACACTAAGGCCAGTACGACGGAAAAAATCCAGCGTTTTTTATCCTTGAGCGATCTTCCGAATGCTCGAAACAGGCCTGATATACCCTGCAGTAACAGTTTAGTAGGGCCTTCCGCTGAGAGATTACCGGCGGGGGAGCCTTTCAAGCCGAAGTTGATTTCACCTGCTGTAGCTGGTGCAAACATAGTGCTGCCAATTAGCTGTCCTGCCACATTTGAAACTTTCCCAACAAAATCCGATTTGCTTCTCGAGCCTTCGAACGCTCCCACATTTTCATTGCCTTTTTGCGTTTGGGTAGCAGCTGTTATAGTGATCGGTTCCTTAATCCCGGAGCTTTGTCCGGCTGAAGAGTTGATAGGAGAACCGCAGGAAGCACAAAATCCATCGCTCGGCTCCAATTTTACTCCACAATTTTTGCAGTATTTTTCCATGCCTAAAATCTCCCTCTTAATAATAACTATACGGGACGAATTCTAATACATTATCCATACCACAGCCATAATACGGCAGATGCTATATACTCTCTCCAGTGATATATAACGTTGCGCTTATGCCGCGTTATAATTTTACAGCTGAAGCTTATCCGCGCTGAAGTTGGAAGGTCGACATATTTTTATTTATTATCCTGTGGAATAGATTTTTTCAACTGATAGCCATCGTTGCACTTCTATTGAAAATGTATGCATTTATTATATCATGATATATTGATTTTGAAATATAAGCGGCAAATTAGATAGTATAAATTTTTAAGGTAAATTGGCACTATATCCTTCACCCCTTTTAATTGATTACTAAATCTTATTGTGATATAATGATGGTAATAATTTCACGAATTCTATCGATTTCTTACTTATGTCATTGATTCAAATTTATTAAATATCAAACATCAACAAAAGATATAGGATGAACGCAAAATGCTAAAGATTTTCTTAGTTGAAGACGAGTTTGTTGTCAGAGAAGGAATAAAGAGCAATATAGACTGGGCAAAAGAAGGTTTTATATTTAGCGGCGAAGCTGCTGACGGTGAGCTTGCATTTCCACTCATTCAAGAAGAACAGCCTGATATTATAATTACCGATATAAAAATGCCTTTTATGAATGGTCTTGATTTGAGTCGCCTTGTAATAAAGGCACTTCCCCAAAGCAAAATAATTATATTAAGCGGTCACGAGGAATTCAGCTATGCCCAGGAGGCTATTAAAATAGGAGTTACTGAATACCTTTTAAAGCCTATTAAAAGTGCAGAGCTTGTAAAGACAGTCAAAAGAATAGGCGAACAGATTATTGCCGAGCGTGAAGAAAGAGACAATTATGAGCGTTATAAGCGCGAAATGGAGGAAAACGAAACAGAAATAAGTCGAAGGCTTTTTAATGAAATGGTAAGCGGTACTATTTCAATCGCAAAAATTTTTGAGCGGGGAAAGGAATACGGTCTTGATTTAAGCGCAAAGTTTTACCAGATTATGCTGTTTAGATATAATAATATCCGTGATGACACATATTCTGATGAAATTCTGGAGTTTGGAAAAGAGATCAGTATTGCAAATTCACGTTATGATAATATTATAATGTTTGACCGTGCAATCGAGGGTATTGCATTTCTAATGAAGGGTGATTCCTCTGAACATCTTGACATAACACGTGAAGCGTTTATATCCGACCTAAAAGGAATAATGGTGAAGTATCCGCAGGTACGGTGTTTTGGGGGAATCGGAACCAAAGTGGACAGACCGGCTATCCTTTCTCAATCATATGAAAGTGCTGCACGTGCATTTTCATACCGATTTATTTTTGAAAAAAATGATATAATCAACTCCAACCAAATTATATCATTTGGTCAGCAGGATAAAGAAGGTAATGTTCTTAGTGAATTAGAGCTTGAGACCCTTGATATTAAAAAGGTTGATGCTTTTTTAAAAAACGGGGAGAATGAAGAAATAACGTACTTTATTGAGGAGTTCTTAAAGAGCATAGGTAGTGCCAGCGAAAAATCGTTCCTGTTTAAGCAATATATAATAATGAATATATATTTTAATGTTGTTGCTTTTCTCAAAGATATTGGCTCGCATGATATATCAATTGAAGAACCCTTTAAAGGGCTTGAAGCAATTAAGGAAATGTATTATGACAACCAGAAGGCTAAGGATTATATTTTCAGAATATTTTCCGTTGCCATTGAACGCCGGGATGCCTTAAGAAATAAGAGATATCATCGTATGATTGATCAAGCAAAGGAATACATAAATGAACACTATTCGGATGAGGATATATCGCTCAATGAAACCGCAGCATATGTAAATTTCAGCCCTAATCATTTCAGTTCATTGTTCAGCAGAGAAACAGGCAAGAGCTTTATCAGATATCTTACAGATTTACGAATGAGCAAGGCTAGGGATATGTTGAAGTGTACCGATATGCGCATCTCAGACATTAGTGTGTCAGTAGGGTATAAGGATCCCCACTATTTTTCATACTTATTTAAGAAGTCACATAACTGTACACCAATGCAATACCGTACATCAAAAGAATAATCGAAACTTTTTTAAACGATGATGCTATTACTTACAAATTCTTATCTGCCATTGATATGTTGGCCGTATTATAGGACTAAAAATTCTTAATTTAAAACCAAAATCATAAGAAAATTAACAGAGTACAAAAAACTTGAAGTTAAAACTTTATACTTTTATAATTTAATTATAGGCCGATATAGTTTACAAATCGAAAAAGCGGAGGAAGAATAAAGATGAAGAGGATTGTTGCACTTGTTGTGACAGTTATAGTTATAACTGCGTTAACAGCATGTGGCACAGCTACTGGACCGGTCACCGGCTCACAGGTGCCGGGTGCAAGTACGCAGATTCCTGCAGAGGATGAGCTTATTTTTATAGGTTTTGTGCAGGTTGGAGCAGAATCTGATTGGCGTATGGCTAACACAAAGTCTATGCAGGAAAGTTTTACCGAAGCTAAGGGCTATAAGTTTGAAATGGTTGATGCTCAGCAAAAGACCCAGAAACAAATCACCGCTATTCGTGACTTCATTCAGAAGGATGTTGATTATATAGTACTTGCTCCAAATACTGAAGCGGGCTGGGATACAGTTCTAGGTGAAGCTAAAGATGCAGGCATACCTGTAATAATTGTTGACCGTATGATTAAAACCGATGATGAAAGTCTTTTTACTGCATGGGTTGGATCGGATTTCCTGCAGGAGGGTTATGACGCTGTTACCGCTCTTGTAAAAGCTCTGGAAGAAAAGGGAATAGATCCGAAAACTGAAGAAATCAAAATAGTAACCCTTCAGGGAAACGTGGGTTCTTCTCCGCAGATCGGACGTACAGAAGGATTTGCCGAGAAGATGGCGGAGTATCCAAACTGGGAGATGCTTGACAGACAGTCCGGAGATTTTACTCAAGAAAAAGGACAGGAAGTTATGGAAGTTTTTTTAAGGACATATCCTGATTTAAATGTTGTTATTGCTGAAAATGACAATATGGCATTCGGTGCTGTAGCTGCTATCAAGAAAGCCGGTAAGACCTGTGGACCTAAAGGAGATATAACAATTATATCCTTCGACGCAGTTAAGGCTGCATTTGAGGCAATGATTGCAGGTGAAATTGATGCTGACGTTGAATGTAATCCTCTCCATGGGCCACGTGTTGAGGAATTGATCAAGGCTCTTGAAGCAGGGCAATCAGTCGAAAAGATATCATATGTTGAAGAAGGTATCTTCTATGCTAGGGATGCGGCTAGAATTTTGCCTACTCGTGCATATTAAACGCATAATAAAATCTTTGTATAGTTGTTTATGAAAAAAACGTCGAAAGATTTATACAGGGTTATATTCACTTAGAATTATAAAAAATTCTATTTATAATAGAATGATGTTATCAAATCGGCAGCTTCTTCAAGAATACCCAGTTGTGAGGCATGACGGAGAATTGTAAACCGTGGTCTTATTTCCATTGCCTTTAATAGACTCTGACGGAAGACGGATTTTGTAATTCCAATTTCCAAAGGGCTTTTTGGGGCTCCGAGTCTTTCCAGTAAGTTCTCTACATATGATGGATCAGGTATGTTGATTCCGATTGGCTTGATCTTATTTACAATGTTATACAGCTTAGAAATTATTACCGAACCTACCCCCACCGAAATACCGTGTAGATTGTGTTCTTCTCCTTTTGATAAGGCATCTATCTCCCAGTAATGGGCAAGATGATGTTCGGCACCGGATGCAGGTCTTGAATTACCAATAAAGCCCATGGCAACCCCTGAGACGATTAAAGCCTCAACTAAAGCCTTGATAGCCTCCGGTTCCCTTTTTGCTATTCCGTTCAGATTTTCAATACATTTTTGAACCGCTCTGTTTACAAGGTCAACAATGGTGGCGCAGTAGTATTCGCCATTAATTTTGTGAGAAAGGCTCCAGTCTGTAAGAGCAGTAACCTTACCCAGAATATCTCCAAAGCCTGCGTATAACATATCAAGAGGGGCATCCTTAAGTATATCAGGATCTGCAATAATGGCATACGGGAAAACTGCTTCATATGTCAGCTTGGTTCTCTTAACTATAAGGGGCGATACAGATGAAGCATATCCATCCATCGAAGGAGCGGTTCCTACTATGATGTAGGGAATATGGCATTTATGGCTTATAATTCGGCAAAGATCGTTGATGGTTCCTGAGCCTACGCCCACAATAATGTCTGTGTCGGAGGGAAGCTCAACCAAAAGGCTTCCTAAGGCTTTTTCGTCCGGGACCAGAAATCCTTTGCTGAAAAATGTGTAATAGGAAACGGCGAACCCCTGGCTAGCTAATATATCTATTACATTTTTTCCGCAAATTTTATAGGTGTTTTTATCTGAAACAACGAAAACATCTTTGAAGGATTTAAGAAACAAAGGGAGGTTTCGGATACTGCCGCTCTCAACGGATATATGCTCTATTCCTGCCCGATGCCTTCTGTCGCAAGAACAGTCAAACTCCAGGCAAGTCATTTTGTTAAGTTCTATTTTTGCGATATCCATAAACTCTCCCGTTACAGTATCTTACTTTTGTCCGTAATAAGCATTAGCTCCGTGCTTTCTCATAAAGTGCTTGTTGAGTATATAGTCTGATGCAGGCTCGGCATCTCTTTGTGACAGCATAACGGTATTGAAAGCCATCTTTGCGACTTCTTCCATGACTACTGCATTGTGAACGGCATTTGCAGGGTTTTTACCCCAGCTGAAAGGTCCATGATCCTCTACAAGAACTCCGGGTACATATATAGGATTTAAATACTTAAATGTTTCAGTTATTACATGACCTGTGTTTTCCTCATAATTGCCTTCGACTTCATCCTTGGTCATCTTTCTGGTACAGGGAATGGAACCGTAGAAATAATCGGCATGTGTTGTCCCGAAACATGGGATTGATTTGCCTGCCTGAGCCCAGCTTGTCGCCCAGCTTGAATGTGTATGTACAATACCATTAACTTCGCTAAAACTGCGATAAAGAACAAGGTGAGTAGCTGTGTCAGATGATGGATTTAAATCACCCTCAACCTTATTTCCATCCAGATCAAGCACAACAAGATGTTCGGCTTTAAGCTCATCATACGGGACACCGCTTGGTTTTATAACAATCAATCCTTTATCACGGTCAATCCCGCTTACATTTCCCCATGTAAATGTAACAAGCCCATATCGGGGAAGGTCGAAATTGGCTCTTAGTACTTCTTCCTTTAACGACTTAAGCATAGTGCGTGTCCTCCTTAAACTATTCAATAATTTCTCTATTCTTAATTTTTTTATTTATCGATCAATCAATCAATCATATGTTCCGATTAATGCATGAATCTCCGACAACCAGTTCAGGTAAAAAAATCTTTTTTCTGGGGTTAGTCAGATAATCCCCGTCTTCAAGAAGCTCCAATAATAACTCTGCTGCAGCTTCGCCGAGCTTTTCTTTAGGGTGTGTAATGGTTGTAAGCCTTACGGGGCAGTTGTTTGCCAGATATGAATCGTCAAAACCTGTAATGCTGATATCTTCAGGAACATTAATACCCAGTTCGGTAAGAGTTTGGTATATGCCGAAGGCAATTTCGTCGTTGTAGCATGTAATAGAGTCAAGGACTTTTCCCATATTAATAAAGTTCCTAATTTCATAATTTGGCTTGGTTTTTCTGTCTTCAGTGTGGAACCATATGACCTTTTCGGAATCATAGGTTATACCTGCTTCAGAGAGAGCCTTCACATAACCATGATGGCGGTTGATGCCCTGCATATCGTCAGCTTTGAATATGCCGGCAATATTTCTGTGCCCCAGATCGAGCAAATGTCTTACAGCTATGTACATGCCATGGGCATCATCCAGTATGACCTGGGACTTATCCTTAAGATGGTTATAACATCCGTGAATGAAGATGTATGGAACATGGTGGTTGTCAAGAGCTTCGTAGTATTCAGAATTGTTTGAATATAGTGCGCTTTTAGTGGGTTCAATTATTAATCCCTCAAGATTCTTGCTTAGAGCCTCTTCAATATACATGGCTTCTTTCACAACATTATTATCTGTATTTTTGAGCATTATACTGTAGCCCCTTTGAGATAAAACCGTGTCTACCCCTTGAATAACACGTGGGAAGATATAATCCGAGATATAGGTGGTAAAGACACCTATATTACAAGATTTGGCTCTGTTAACACTTCTGTCCTTCACATAGGTTCCCCTACCGTGTTCGGTAAAAAGATAACCTTCAGACACTAATACTGAAATAGCTTTTCTAACAGTTTGACGGCTTAAGGAAAAATCCTCACAGAGCTTATTTTCCGAAGATATACGTTCACCCGTCTTTAGTCGGCCCATTAGTATTTGCTGTTTGATATGGTTTTTTAATCCCGCATATTTTGTCTGATCGTTCACAGGGTTACTCCTTGTTTAACTTGTACGTACATCAATTACATTATATACATCAGACTTTATTTTTACAAGCAAAATTCCTGCAGTTGGGAAGGTTATAAACTTGTTTCAATGTTGCAAACAAGAAATATATGGTTTATAATTATTCTAAATACTACTTGTACGTACATCTAATACCTAATAGGAGGAGTTATTTATGCCAAATTTGAAAAACTATGAATTCTGGTTTGTTACCGGAAGCCAGTTCCTTTATGGGGATGAACCCTTAAGACAAGTTGCAGACCATTCAAAAATTATTGCCGAACATCTTAGTAAAAAAGCTCCGTTTTCAGTAAAATTTAAACCTGTAGTCAAAACTCCCGAAGAGATTTATCAGCTCTGTATTGATGCAAATTCTGATGATACATGTGCCGGAATAATTACTTGGATGCATACTTTTTCACCCGCCAAGATGTGGATTAAAGGCCTAATGTCTCTTCAAAAGCCGATGTTACACTTACACACCCAATTCAATCGTGATATTCCTTGGGACGGTATTGATATGGATTTCATGAACCTCAACCAATCCGCTCATGGAGACCGTGAATTCGGATTTATTGGCGCAAGGCTCAGAATGCCGCGCAAGGTTGTGGCAGGATATTGGGAAGATGATAAAGTTATCGATAGAATTAACGGTTGGATGCGTTCTGCTGTTGCTTTTGTTTACAGCAAATACCTTAAGGTTTGTCGCTTTGGTGATAATATGAGAGATGTTGCAGTAACAGAAGGTGACAAGGTTGAAGCTCAGATTAAGTTGGGCTGGACTATTGATGGCTATGGTATAGGTGATTTGGTTAAGATGGTGGATGCAGTTTCAGAATCAGATATAGACAAGCTAATGGAAGAATACGATAACCTTTATGATATGTCTCAGGTAAAAGGTTCTGAAGAAAAGATGGAAGCCGTAAGATATCAGGCTCGTATTGAAATTGCGCTTAAGGCATTTATGGCTAAGGGCAATTTTGAAGCTTTTACAACAACTTTTGAAGACCTTAACGGCTTAGAGCAACTGCCCGGTCTTGCTGCTCAAAGAGTTATGGAAGCAGGTTACGGTTTCGGTGGAGAAGGTGATTGGAAAACATCTGCGATGGTACGCCTTCTTAAGATAATGGCTGATGGGAAAGCCACCTCGTTTATGGAGGACTATACTTATCATTTTGAGCCCGGGAATGAAATTAATCTCGGTGCCCACATGCTGGAAGTATGCCCAACCATAGCATCTGCAAAGCCAAGAATAGAGGTTCACAATCTTGGAATCGGCGGAAAGAGCGATCCTGCAAGACTTGTGTTTGATTGTGCCGCCGGGCCCGCTCTATGCGCTTCGTTAATTGATTTGGGTAACAGATTCCGTTTAATTATCACTGTAGTTGATGCTATCGAGGCTACCCATGATATGCCTAAGCTACCTGTTGCCCGCGTGCTGATGAGGCCTCAACCTTCCTTAACGACAGCTGCAGAAGCTTGGATTCATGCTGGTGGTGCTCATCATACGGTATATACTCAAAATGTTACTGTTGAACAGCTTACCGATTGGGCTGAAATGTGCGGTATAGAATGTGTCGTGATTGATAATAACACCACAATTAATTCACTGATTAAGGAATTGAAATGGAATGAAATAGCATATAAGCTTATGTAAACGCTATTTTTATTTCTTAATACGGGACAGACTCTAAGAATAATGCGTAATAGTTTTATGTTGACAAGGGAGCAGATGCAAGAATCTCATTTCGAACGCCTCTAAGCACCTAGTTCTAAGAGATCAATTTAATCTGTATGTGACATGGCTCCGTCTTCGCTCCGCCATGTCCGGCCAAGAGGTCTTTTGCTCACGGGTCGCTCAGTCTTTTCGAATATTGTCACCTTACGGCGGTCTTTCCTTCGAAGATGCCGGCTTATCTCTCTGAGAAACCTTGCATC
>CAZPIS010000044.1:5246-9627 GCA_964586745.1 uncultured Ruminiclostridium sp. | reverse complement strand
CATCATATCCCATATCACGGTAATATTCGGCAAGAGTTATACCGGTATAAATTGAAGCCTCTCTTGCGGCAACAGGCATATTTGAGGTGTTGCCTATCAACACTGTTCTCTCCATTAAAGGTCTTCCGCTTCTGGGATCTATCAGCTTCGGAAAATCCTCAAGAACCTCGGTTATTTCATTACCGCGCTCTCCGCAGCCAACATACACAATAATATCAGCATTTGCCCACTTGGCAAGTTGGTGTTGGGTAAGAGTTTTCCCGGTTCCAAAGCCTCCCGGAATAGCTGCCGCCCCTCCCTTTGCCATAGGAAACAATGTATCAATGACCCTTTGGCCTGTAACAAGAGGAATATCTAAAGGAAGTCTCCGAAAATATGGTCTTGGATTACGTACAGGCCATTCTTGGACAAGACTAAGGTTATGTATCACCTTGCCGTCTTTAACCTTAACAATTATTTTATCGATATTATATTGACCATTATCAGCTACTTCAATTATCTCGCCATTAATATCCGGAGGTACCATAATTTTATGGTTGACCGAATCAGTTTCTTTCACTTCGGCTATTACCTCGCCCTGCTTTACATGATTGCCGGGTCTTACAAGTATTTTGACATCCCAAAGTTTTCCTGTGTCGAGGTTATCCATTACACTACCACGTTTTATGAATATACCGGTATTCGCTGCAATTCGAGCAAGTGGTCTCTCGATACCGTCAAAGATATTGCCGATTATACCGGGTCCCAGCTTAACAGTAAGGGGTTTTCCGGTTGAAACCACTGGTTCGCCGGGCTTGAGCCCGGTAGTGTTTTCATAAACCTGAACAATGGTTTCTGTTTCCATAATCCGGATAACCTCACCTATGAGCCTATCATGACCTACCAAAACCATTTCAAGCATTTGAAAAGCTTGCTTGCCACGAACCTTGATAACCGGACCGTTTATTCCATATATAGTACCGTGTGATGTTTTTTCCATCTATCTACCCTCTGTTTTGTACATGCTTAATTTATTTTTCAGTCAATGGAAAGTCCATAATTCTCTAGAAAAGCCACTTTCTCATTATTTAAGCGGTTAATAAAGGAGTAATCATACATTAATCCCTTAGTCCTGTTACAAATGAGACAGCCTCCCAAAAGCTGTTCCTCGCTCTCTGACAATTCATATTGCTCACGCAATTTAGCTCTTATATCCTCAACCAGCGAAAAATCTTCAATGTCTGCATAAATAAGTATTTCTCCTTCGCCTGCCAGATCAAGACCCTGTGAAATTATTTCTGTCATAAAGCTCTTATACTCATCCTTGTTTTTGAAAACCCGGAGCTTTTCCCTGACGTCTAAAAACACCGAATTCAATATCTCTTCTCGTCTATTAAAAAGTGTTTGTTTACTTTCCAGTATAGCCTTTGATACTTCTTCATTATGATTTTTTTCAATTCTAACCAAGGATTCATGAATCTGATCATAAGCTTTTTTTAAAAGTAGTATCTCTTTCTCGGAAATGGTTCCTGCACTTTCTTCTTCAGCTTGAGATATTATTTCTTTCTTCTTTGAATCGGCTTCCTTCATAACCATATATGAAAACTTGTTGAACTTTTCCTCGGTCTTATTCATAAACATCTCCTGCCTTTCACCACTATACCCATTTGTTTTTCTAAGCAACAAATACCCATCGCAGAAACTCCCGTCAATAAGATGTCTTATCTAAAAACATCATTCATACCCTGTATTATAGCTTAATCCCAATAGCCTCATTAACACTTTCCATAATGTAATCCTGCGGACGTCTTGTGCCATGTCGGTCAGGGATTTCAACAATCAGTGGTCTTGGGCGGTTAAGCTTAATATCGGAGATAACATCAGGAAACATGTCAACTAATATTTCGGTAATAAGGATTATTCCTATCTCTTTATCTGCCACGGCTTTTTTCAATGCATCCAGAGCTTCCTCCCGCTCGTGAACAATTACACCGTCAACTCCGGCCAGCCGCATACCTATACTCGTATCAATATTGTCACTTATAAGAAACATCTTCATAACTAGAACCCCGATTAAGCGTTTAGAATAAGGATTGATACTATAAGCCCGTAAATAGCGATACCTTCAGCCAAACCAACAAAAACGAAAGCTTTACCGAAGATTTTAGGGTCTTCACTTAAAGCACCTAATGCGGCCGCGCCACTTGACGCAACGGCTATACCGGAACCTATTGCCGAAATACCTATAGCTAAAGCAGCGGCAATATACTTAAGCCCTTCTGCGGATGAAGCCACCGCTTCAGCGCCTTCTGCTGCAGAAGCGGATATCCCGCCGGTCAGCAGTACTATAGTAGATACAATCAGAATTCCAACCATAGCAGTAACATTCATACCCATAAGTTGCTTGTAATTTTTGCCCTGTATTCCTTTATTAACACAGACAACTCCTATGCCTATTGTTGATAAAACCAGAGCGATTGCGACAATTAATACAAATCCCATAAAAATGACCTCCATAATCTATTGTTTTTTATTCTTGCCGGCAGAATTCTGTCAGCTATCTATTATTCTTCCGAAACCCGTATAGGCTTAAATTCATGCCCTTCTCCAATATAATAACGGCCGAACATTTCATAAAACTCAAGGCGCATACACTGAATGCCTACGATAAGGCCCTCAAGACCTATCGTTATGGCATTTCCTATTATAATAATCAATATTCCACCCGCTCCCCGCATCATTCCAAACAAAGTCCATACAGCAAGAGACAGTCCTGCATGATTCAGCGCAAAAGCACCTACTCTAGCAAACGAAACGGTACTGGAAAAGAAGGATAGCAATGTTTCAAAAATGTCGAAACCGGATTCAACAAAATAAATACCTTTTTCATGGGGCATGATGTGGTCTTTACGCAATATCAAATTCTCCAAGGGCTCCTTGAAGAAAATCATCAGCGTGGGAATAATTACTATCGGTATAAGTACTAATCCCGATAATACAAATTTACCTGTTTTTATAAAGATCAATATAACCACTACAAGTCCCCCGTAGAAGAGTAGACCAGCAAGGCCGTTTTTATCAAATAGTAATTTGCCCCACTTACGCATCTTGATGCTGTTTATCATGTTTGCAATCATGGTTATAATTATTATAAATGCGCCATATCCCACAGAAACATAGAGAATGGTGTTGATGTTGGTTTTACTGTGAAGAGGGCTTAACCATATTGGCGTTAGTATTTCTTCATTTCCAAAGACACTTCCGTATACAAATCCAAAAATAACAGAAGCTATTCCTACATAAAACATCACGCCACCTAAGGGCATCTTTTTAGTTTTATACAATACCAATCCAAGTATTGAAATAATCGCACCCTGACCCACATCACCGAACATGAATCCGAACATCAATATAAAGGTTATGGAAAGCAAAGGGGTTGGATCTATTTCTTTAGCAGATGGAAGACCATACATGGTAACCAGACTTTCAAAGGGTTTGAAAAATCTATTATTTTTCATGACGGTCGGAGGTGTGGCATTTACAACACAGTCGGGATCTTCGCAGCCAATGACTAACTGGTCTATGGAATCAATCTCTTTTGTAAGATTGTTATAATCCGAATGTGGTATCCAACCAATAACGAAAAAGGTCTCATGACTATGGGAGCAGAATCTTTTAACCTCGTTTAATTTATTTATATATAAAACTCTATGAAAAAATCTTACAAAGTCCTCTCTTTTCGCCTCCAGATACTTATCCATGTCTTTTTTGTCTTGTTCAATTTTTTCTTTTAGTTTAACTACTTCAGAATTCATCTTTTCAATTGTTATTTTTGGCGTACCCTTGACCTCATCAGAAATCCTAACCCTATTAAAACCCATAGTTGCAAAAACATTGTCAATTACCTGTGCGACAGATGCCGGCATAAAATATGACAGCCATACATTATCATCTTCTACTGAAACCGGCACTACAACAACATCCAACTCTTCCAGATATTTTTTTTGTCTATTGTACAAATCTTTGGGAGCTATCCCGAAACGGAATTTCATAAACGAAAAATGAAAAAGCTCATCAATATTTATATTAAGAGAGGACAGCGGAAGTATCTGCTTAATAATCTGCTCTCTTTCCCTGATATCTGTCATATCCGACTCGGACTCTTTCCTGGAGCTTGATAATTTCTCCTCTATTTCTTTGGCAAAATTCTCAATATTTTTAATGTCAAGCGGCGCTAAAAGTTCTTTCTCTATAGTCTTCTTATCATACACCTCTGTCTTTACTTGAAATTTTTCATTAAGTACGTTCATTCTTTTAAGCAGATTATCAAGGGAATTATCTTCTTCGAAAGGAATTAAGCCCGGAACATTAAGCTGTTTATAGGCGGGTTCAAGCTCAATAT
>CAZPIS010000044.1:0-5172 GCA_964586745.1 uncultured Ruminiclostridium sp. | reverse complement strand
CCATTGATTACATGCTTAAGTGCAAATTCATCAAATTTGCTTATCGGCCCCATTATCCTAATATACTTCATTTGTTCAATAGCCATTGCATGACATCCTTTCTCAACTACAAATTCATTCCTGCCACGAACTTCAGGATTTTACTTTCTGAAAGGCCATATCGAATACCCTCGATAATTGAAATGATATTTGACAGTTCCAGCTCTTTCAATCTTAAATATGAAATTATGCAAGCTACAGAAAACGGCTGCCTTCGAAAATATATTCTGTGAAGCTTGTAAATGTACTCGGAGTAATTGTGCTCAAATAGCAATTGGTCCTGGCCTTCGAATAAAAAGCCGTACGGTGTTTTCTTAAGTAAAGCTAAATATTCCTCGAAATCTGTAGCATTTATTAAGCTGTCTATGGTCCTCTTATTTAGTTTGTTGGTAATATGCGCCGAATAACTTTTTATTACCTCATTGGATATATCGTAAAAATTTTTACCTCTATATATCCAGAATATATTGAAAATATCAACCTCTATTCCAAGCAGTTCCTTCACAATAGAGCTATCAGCTTTATCCAGCAGTTTTTCATAAGCCTTTTTTATACTTCTCATGTAATAAAGGTCCAAGGTCATCTCCATGTTAAAAAGGCGGGTTTCTGCATTATCAGAAATAAATGGTCTCAATAATTCATAATAGCCGGTCCCGTCAAGTCTTGATAGAAACTCCTCCAAGTTTTTAGAAAGCGAAAGCTTAGGTATATTTAGATTATCATGCCTTGTAATGAATATTAAGGATTCTTCAAGTGTAGTAAATTCCACGTTGCCTGCTTCAAACGCCCTTAAAATGAGCTTTAAGCTTTCAATTTCAGCTTTCCTGTAATGTATGTTTATAAATTCCCTTAATTGCCCATCTGAAAATTTAAGGAACTTGGAATAGTCACTTATTATATCCTTTTTTAAAGCGTTTTCAAGGCTTACCCTATGGAGATTGTTCTCCTCAATTTCAGCGAGAATTGTACTATAATGGGTATTATGCTTTAGATATGATACCACTTCACTGATACTTTTTTTTTGTATTAACGCATTGTAATCGTTCTGATTTAGTAGCTTACCAAACATAGCTCTTGATTTGCCGGACAATGCGCCATATTTCATTTCTTTAAGCATAATATCACCTTCCAAAAATCCGATTAAAAATCTGATTTTCCCAGGTTTCCCGGTTATTTTCCACGTAATCCTCCAGAATATGAATCCTTCTTTCTGTATCCTCCTTGATTTTATGAAGCTTTTCATCAGTATCTGAACGGCTTTTCTCTATCAGCTGCTCTATTTTGGAATTTGACATTTCATCAATATTTTTTTCCATATTTTTTAGCTCTTCACTGGTGTTCATCCTAATTTTCTCGGTCTGAGCATAACCTTCGGTCAAAAGGTTCTGAGCCTCATGCTCTATTTCTATTATCTTTTTAATTGCTTCTTCCATTTTATCACCGTCCAATAATGTGATACTTCGCAAAATGATTCACAATTAATTCTATTCCTCCGGCAGGGAGCTTTCAATCATTATCTTCTTCAATTTATTTTGATTTTATCACCCTGATTTCAGTAATAATTAGCAAAACCTATTGCATAATTATACAATTGTATGTATAATTATTTAAAAATCATAAATAGGAGGCGGTTTTTTATGACCTTAAATGAAACAATCGCATTGGATAAAAAATACTTTATGAATACCTTTGGGGATAGATTACCCGTTTGTTTTGCTAAGGGTGAGGGAATGAAGCTTTGGGATGTGGACGGGAAGCTTTATTATGACTTTCTTGCCGGTATTGCTGTAAATGCGCTTGGACATTCGCACCCGGCATTGGTTGGCGCAATTACTGAACAGGCGCAAAAACTTATTCATTGCTCCAATTATTACTATATTGAGTCTCAAGCAAAGCTGGCACAGCTTATTGTAGAAAATTCCTGTTGCGATAAGGTATTCTTTGCAAATAGTGGTGCGGAAGCCAATGAAGGAGCCATAAAACTCGCTCGCCTTTATTACCGGAAAAAAGGATTGCCGAAAAAGTTCGAAATAATAACCTTGGAGAAATCCTTTCATGGAAGAACTCTTGCGACATTGGCAGCAACGGGACAAGAAAAATACCAGAAAAACTATTGCCCCCTTACTCCAAAGTTTTTAAGTGTTCCTCTGAATAATATTGAGGCTCTTGAGAGTGCAATTACCGAATTTACATGTGCAGTTATGCTTGAACCTATTCAGGGCGAAAGCGGTGTTAATCCTGCAAATGCAGATTATATTAAGCAAGTTCGCAAGCTTTGCGACGAAAAAGATGTATTGCTTATTTTTGATGAGGTTCAGTGCGGCCTCGGGCGAACAGGTAAAATGTTCGGTTATGAGCATTTCGGTATAGAACCTGACATTTTCACATTGGCTAAGGCCTTAGGAGGCGGTTTCCCTATTGGTGCTCTCTGCGCCAAGGAACCATTTGCCTCTGCCTTTGAGCCCGGTGACCATGGTTCCACCTTCGGCGGCAATCCTCTGGCTTGCAGTGCGGGATTCGCAGCACTATCCACTATTCTTAATGATAAGCTTTGCGATAACTCAGCCAAAATGGGTGAATATTTTATTGACGAGCTTAACAAGCTCAAAGAAAAGCATGACATAATTAGCGAGGTTCGGGGTAAGGGTTTGATGATAGGAGTTCAGCTTGCTTCATCCAATGCGGTAGCAATAAAGAAAAAGTGTCTCGAACTGGGCTACTTAATTGGTTCTGTCGGAGAAAACATTATCCGTATGCTACCGCCTTTGATTATTTCAAAGGAAGATATCGACGGTTATATTGCGGCTCTTGACAATGTCTTTTCAAAACTATAACTAGAGCTAAGATGTCCCCCACCTCTTAGGTGGCGGGTAGAGATTATTATCTAAGGCGGGGGGCATATCCCCCGCCTCGTGTTTTTTTAACTTTATATGCAACATGACAAGCACATCTGCATACAATTTGATGAGACGTTTTATTATGGAGAAACAAGATCCCGTCAGCTAACATGCAATATTCCATTACGTGAACTGATTAGGCATCATATTACTAAGTAGTATGAGTCTTTAATCCAGCAAACAGCATTCAATTGTTTGAGGCGAGTGGGATTCTTCTTTATGTGGTGAAATATGGCAGAAAACTATAATATGTTCGACAAAATCGGAGGTAACATTCAAAAGAAAAAGCTTGAGAAAGCATTGGAAATGCTGAGATCAGAGGACCCCGCCGAGATTAAGAAAAGGCTGGGACAAATAGATACCGATGAAATTCTTGAAAAAATCAATGAATTTGACCCAAATAAACTAAGTCAAATGGGAATAAGCCTTGATGAGATAAAAAGCAGAGTCACAGAAAAGGATTTTGAGAAACTTATGAAAGTCCTGGGGCCAGACGGAGCCCTCATTGCTCAAAGGCTAAAATCATTGTTAAGATAGATTGGGAGGCGATTTTATGGCAGATGAGCTTGATAGAAAGCTAAAGCAGATTGCTGACATGTTCGGGGTATCTGATACCAGCGGACTAAAAAATATTGTGCAAAGTATTGTCCCTCCCGAATCAAGCTCAGAGAAAAATAATAATTCTGCGGGTTTGAATACTTCTGATGATGAAAAGGTCAACTATTCGCAACCGACCACCTCAGCACGTAACAACGGCTTTGATCCGGGACTGATGGCCAAAGCCAATGAAATGATTGGGATGTTTAATAATGTCAAGGACTCAAGAATAACGCTTTTGAATTCAATACAGCCTTTTTTGGGATCTCAGCGGCAGGAACGTCTTGGAGGCGCTATACAACTATTAAAGGTTATTAACATAATAAGCACAATTGCTCCCACATTTAATCGTGATACAAAGGGGTGAAAAATAATGGAATCAAGGGGTCTTAAATCCATCCCGTTGCCCTACCAAGCAGATGAAAAAAATGTTCCCCATATCCCTTCTCAATACAGCAGGCAACAGTTTTTACCATCCTTCTTAAAAAATTTAAGGCAGGATGATATTATATTGATTGCCCTAATTGTGTTGCTTTTAATGGAAGGCAGCGAGTGTGATTTTCTTCTGATAGGAATTCTGGTTGTTGTTTTTTTAGCCGGATTGGATGGAAACCTTGGTTTCTAAAACTAATGTATAATTTCTGACCTACTGCAAATGCTTTTTGTGAATACTCATTTTGGAGGTACTCATGAAAGGACATAAAAGAAATGCGTGGGTCTATTTTATTTTTGCTGTAATCATGGCGATAGGACTTACGTTGCCAAATCTTATCGTTAATAAAGAACAATCCACTAAAGCAGCCATATCATATTACGGCTCAAGCGGAAGAGAAGTAACTGAAATACAGAAAAGGCTCAAGGCTTGGGGGTACTACAGAGGAGCTGTAGATGGAAAATATGGTTATCAAACCTATCAGGCGGTCAGATACTTTCAAAGTAAAAACGGTCTGAAAGTTGACGGTATAGCAGGCAGAGCTACTTTGTACGCCCTTGGCTTGCCTACCGGAACTTCAACAACTACTAATAACAATACCGATCTGTTGGCGCGATTGATACACGGGGAAGCTCGTGGCGAACCCTATGAAGGGATGGTGGCAGTAGGCGCGGTTGTTCTTAACAGGGTTGCCGACAGCCGTTTCCCCAACACAATAGCAGGAGTAATTTATCAAAACGGTGCTTTTGATGTGGTCAAGGATGGGCAAATAAATCTTGCTCCGGACGATACCTCATACAAGGCTGCGAGGGATGCATTGAACGGTTGGGACCCCTCATACGGGTGCATTTACTATTTCAATCCGGCAACAGCAACCAGCAAATGGATTTGGAGTCGTCCCTTAGTGGTTAAAATAGGCAACCACAACTTTTGCAAGTAAAATTCTTTGATATGTGAAAGCGGATGTAAGCTACTATTGTGGCAACCGCTTTTTTCGTATATTAAGAATAATGCGAACTAGTTTTAAGATATTAAAACACGCTATGGAACCGCTGTCGATGTCATACGTGCCGCTCAGGGATTTCATCCGGAAATTATTCGCGCCGCTCCGCAATCCATGCTCCGCTTCACGCATGACATCGACAGCGGTTCCTCAATATCCTCGTAATTATTCGCAAGCTTTAGAATAATGCGAGGTAATTAGAG
>CAZPIS010000043.1:0-9674 GCA_964586745.1 uncultured Ruminiclostridium sp. | reverse complement strand
GCTCTGGTATTGAGAAAAAGCATATACTTTGGGGTCTTTTTATTACAATTACTTCATTTACATTATCAATCCTTATACTATTCGTATCTACCAGCATATTTAAATCGATATCGCCGCCCTTTGCCTTTTTGGTAGTATTTGGTATTATATTATTCGGTGTAGTTTTTGATGCCATAGGGATGGCAGTTACTGCCGCAGATGAAACTCCTTTTCATTCAATGGCATCAAAGAAACTAAAAGGAGCCAGACATTCGATAAATTTGTTACGTAACTCTCCTAGGGTATCCAGTTTTTGCAATGATGTTGTAGGAGATATATGCAGTGTAGTGAGCGGCGCTGCCGGTACAGCAATTGTATACAAGCTTTTTGCCGATAGTAAGAATATTTCTCTGTTTGAAGTATTATTAGGGGCATTAATCGCTGCGCTTACCGTCGGAGGAAAAGCCTTTGCAAAGAATATAGGCATAAATAATGCCAATTATATAGTTTATAAGGTTGGTCGTATACTTGCTGTTTTTTCTACCGGGAAAAAGGCTTCTAAAAACAAGAGTAAGAAGAGCGACTGATTTGAGGTGTAATTTTAATTGATTCAAAATAATGATGCATGTAAAGGATTGCTTTCAAGAATAAATACGCCTGATGAAATAAAGAATTTGACATTTGATGAACTTGGGCTTCTGTCAGAGGAAATCCGTTTATTTCTTTTGGATTCAGTTTCAAAAACGGGAGGCCATATTGCTTCAAATTTAGGTGTTGTAGAGTTGACAATAGCACTTCACAAGGTTTTAAACACTCCCTCGGATAAAATTATTTGGGATGTCGGCCATCAAACCTATGTACACAAAATTCTTACCGGGCGCAAGGATTCCTTTGGTTCGCTGCGTCAGCTGGACGGAATAGCCGGTTTTCCTAAAACACAGGAAAGTGAATATGATGTCTTTAATACAGGACATAGTAGCACCTCGGTTTCTGCTGCGCTGGGAATGGCAAGGGCGCGGGATTTAAACGGTGAGGATTATACAGTTGTCGCTGTTATAGGGGACGGGGCATTATCGGGAGGCATGGCTTTGGAGGCATTAAATGATGCCGGTATATCCCGTACAAATCTTTTGATAATTCTAAACGATAACGGCATGTCTATTGCACCTAATGTGGGAGGACTATCCAGATACCTGAGCAAAATAAGGGTCCGTCCTTTTTATTACAAGACCAGGGAATCGATGCAGGCTTTTATAGATTCATTGCCAAAGTCAGGAAAGAACCTTAGAAAATTTTTGCATAAAATCAAAGCGGCTATAAAAAGTATGTTCATACCATCAATGTTTTTTGAAGACTTAGGCTTCCGTTATTTCGGACCAATTGACGGTCATAATATTAAAGAAATGGTCAGGGTATTTAAACATGCTAAAACAATGAAGGGCCCTGTTTTAGTTCATGTTTCTACTCAAAAAGGAAAAGGATATAAATATGCAGAGGAAAACCCCGGTATTTATCATGGAGTTGCGCCTTTTGAAATAGAGACCGGCCATGTGCTTAAATCCGGCATCGAGAATTATTCAAGCGTTTTTGGCAAAAAAATATGTGAGCTTGCAAAACAGGACGAAAAGATTATTGCAATTACTGCGGCAATGACTGACGGAACAGGCCTTTCGCATTTCAGGGAATTATATCCGAAGCGCTTTTTTGATGTGGGTATAGCTGAACAGCACGGAGTCACTTTAGCTGCCGGCCTGGCAATGGGAGGTGCGAAGCCTGTGGTGGCAATATACTCGACATTCCTGCAGAGGGCTTATGATCAGATTCTTCACGACGTGGCTCTGCAGAATCTGAAGGTAGTTTTTGCAATAGACCGCGCAGGAATTGTGGGAGATGACGGGGAAACACATCAAGGTATCTATGATGTTTCTTTTCTTTATACCATACCTAATATTGCAATTTTATCACCTGCATCTCCAAACGAGCTGAAAAAAATGCTGGATTACGCTGTTCTTGAGCATCAGGGGCCTATTGCGGTACGTTATCCCAGAGGTTCGGATTGTGAATTTAGCGGAAACGATATTCCTATTGCTTTGGGCAAGGGTGTACTATTGAGAAGGGGTACTTCTGTTACTCTTATAGGTGTGGGGCATATGTTGAAGATTGCCTTTGAAACAGCTCGTTTGTTGGAAGCTGAAGGGATTTCCTGCGACATTATCAATCCAAGATTCTTACGACCTACTGATGATGATCTCATTTTAACCTCTGCAAGGAAAACTAAGAAAGTTGTAGTTATTCAAGATGTTATTAAGGATGGAGGCTTCGGTGCCTATGTGACCGGCCTTATAAACGATGCCCGTATAGGAGCTTATGCAAAGGTTATTGGCCTTCCGGATAAAGGCATCGAACATGGAAAAAGAGAATTGATATACAAGAAATACTGGCTTGATGCCGAGGGTATAAAAGCCGCAATCATTAAAGATTTTGACACAAAACAAATGTCTTAATACAGCTGGTGTGAAAACTAACTGTTGTATTTAGATTATGCCGCTTAGTTAATACACGAATAAATAACAAAATTAACGAGGTATAAATGGCCAAGGAAAGATTGGATGTAATTTTATTTAATAAAGGGCTTTTTGAGAGCAGGGAAAAGGCTAAAGCTGCTATAATGGCAGGTTTGGTCTTTGTTGACGGCGAACTTGCAGATAAGCCGGGCACAACTTTCAGTGAGGATTGTGCTATAGAGGTTAAAGGCAAACCTATTCCTTATGTTAGCCGCGGAGGCTTAAAGTTGGAAAAGGCTGTTACCGAGTTTAAAATAGATCTTAAAGATCTCATTTGTGTAGATGTGGGCGCATCAACAGGTGGTTTTACTGATGTTATGCTTAAAAACGCCGCGAAAAAAGTTTATTCTGTTGATGTAGGCTACGGTCAATTGGCTTGGGAATTAAGAAATGACCCCAGGGTAATATGCATGGAGCGGACTAATTTCCGTTATGTTACTAAAGAACAGATAAGAGAACCGGTAGACTTCGGTTCGGTAGATGTCGCATTTATTTCCCTAAAGCTTATTCTTCCGCCTTTAAAAGCTCTGCTGAAGCCTTCAGGAGAAGTGGTATGCCTTATAAAGCCTCAATTTGAGGCGGGAAGGAATAAGGTAGGGAAAAAAGGGGTAGTAAAAGATCCTAAGGTTCATGAGGAAGTCATAAATTCAATCATCGCAACCTCCATAGACTTAGGATGTACGGTCGCAGGCCTGTCATTTTCACCAATTACAGGGCCTGAAGGGAATATTGAGTATTTACTCTATTTAATTAACGGAGATACAATAAAAGATACTGAGATAATTGTCTCAGAAGTTGTTAAGCTGGCACATACCAAACTTGGCAAATAATATCATATTTCCGATGGTATCAGGTTTATTAATTCTTCTAATGTGTCGGCTACAGACAGGGCTTTTAATACTTTTTTGCTTGGAACATGATAAACAGTAAAGTCATCATATTCTCCGATATCTTCCTGTACACTTATTATAGTAGATTCCTTGAACGGGTCGAACCCCCAATCATTGACATCTACTTGCATGCATGCATCAATACGCACCCAATTATCTAATTCCTGAATATATACTCCGTTAAATCCATGAACAACAAGTCTCTCAAAATCGTCATCATAACGAATCTGATAGCAAAATCCCGCAGGAATACCCGAAGCTCTCATAAGTGCAACAAGAAGATGAGCTTTGGCAAAACATATTCCGTGGCCTTTGTCCAACACCTCAGAGGCGGTTATAGTTACACTGGTTGCGTTAATTTGAAAAGAATCAAAGATATGATCTCTGGTAAATTTGTAAATAGCTCGTGCTTTAGAAAGATTGTCTTTTAGATTGTATGTAAGTTGCTCTGCAGTTTGTGCCACCAATGGGTGGTAATAATCTAATACGTCGCTGTCTTCGAGATAATCACTTATGTCCGACTTATCCGGATTCGGGTCAGGCATTACAAATCTCAACTCCTTTAATAATTCTGTTTAATAGTATGCTAACATTGTTTTTTGTTTGATGCAAGACTATTATGTTCTTTGCCATGTACTTTTGTTATGTATTTATTGAGATAAAACAGTGTTATAATATATTCTTGATAAGTCTGAAAAAGCTTGGAATATTTAATAATCTTTCAAATTAGCTAAATGTTATAATGGATATAAGATTTTAAAGTTGCACTTGTATCCGATAAAATCATTTTTATGTTTACGGGGTTGTTAAGATGAAGAAACTTATTCGGGAAATATTAAGCTTTTCAATTACAATAGTTGTTATTTTTACTATTGTCTTTACTCTTAATTTGACGGTATTTACTATATCCAGGGTAAATCAGGTTTCCATGAAAAACACATTAGTTGAAGGGGATATCGTATATTACAGCAGATTTGCCAATAAAGTCGATGAATTTAAGAGAGGAGATATTGTGCTTTTTTTGACAGGCGGCAGAGAAAAGCATGGAGTATGGGATGCTATAAGTATGAAACTCACTGATTTAAAGGATTCATTAACCAAGAAAGATAAGTTTACCAATGAGCGTTATGTAAAACGTATTATAGGAATACCCGGGGATATTATAGAAATAGACGATAACGGCAGGGTTTTAGTGAATGGAGAAACTGAAAATAAGCCATATGTTTTAGGTCAAACTTTTAAAGGAGATATGGAGTACCCTTTTAAGGTGCCGGAAAATAATTTTTTTGTTATGGGTGATAACAGAGAGCTATCAAAGGATAGCCGGCATTTTGGGTGTGTAAGTATATATTCATTTGAAGGGAGAGCTACTTTTATATTTTGGCCCCCATCAAAAGTAACACAAATAAAGAAAAATTAATGTGAGGATTTTATGGAAAAAGAAATTAACCATGTGAAGAAAAAGTTGCCGGTGCCTTTTGATTCAGGCTTACTGTATACAGTTGTCGCCATTTACTATGTATACGCATCCAGATATATAGTTAAGCTTAATCTTCCCACCGAAATAAACCTAATACTTTCTCAAATTTTGTTCCTAGTTGTTCCACCGTTAATGCTTACTCTTATAAGAAAATATGATATAAAAGATACATTTCGCCTTAAAGCGCCAAGACCCTTGGAAGTTTTATTGATGCTGGTTATCAGTCCCGTTATGGTTATTGCGGGATTCTGCGCAGGATTTATCGGACTTCTTGCCGTAAAAGGAATCTTCGGAAGGGTATATATAGGAGGAGATGTAACCGACCTGATGTCTAATAGCCTTATGATTTCTCTGCTCTTGGTTGCAGTACTTCCTGCTGTGTGTGAGGAGTTACTTTTTAGAGGTATGATTCAAAGAGGCCTTGAAAGAATCGGGGCAGGCTGGTCAATATTTTTAAGCGGTATATTATTCGGCTTGTTCCATTTTGATTTTCAAAGGCTGGCGGCTCAAACTCTAATAGGATTTTTATCAGCTTATGTGGTATATAGAACCGGCTCGATTTTTAACGGGATGATTCTTCATTTTAGTAATAACGGCCTCTTGACGCTATTTGCCAACTTCATGGCAGGTTCAGAGTTACAAGGCACTCAGGTTGTGACAGATCCCTTTGATATTCCGGAGTTTACACAATTGGCACAACAATATAACATGCCCCTTGAACAGCTGCTTGGTACCATGGCAGTGGTTTTTGCGGTTTTTCTGGCTATCAGTGTTGTAATAATATTCGGGCTGATAATAATACTTAGAGCAATAACCAGAACAACCTTTGAAAAACCGGAGAAGATTAAGGGAAGTGGAAAAGGTATGCTAATCGGTCTTCCCGGGTTGTTAATGATCGGAGTCGTTTATACCGGATTAGGATTAATGCTGCTTAATAATAATATAGGCCAACAAATTCTTAAAGTTATGGGAATGCTCTGAAATAATTAAGTATAACCTTTCGCCACACTGTGTAAAACAGCTTGCGACATTAAGTTTAAATACATTTTGGAAGGTTTTGGGGAAATGATAATTGCTGACAAATGGATTGAATATAAGCTTCTGGATGCAGGAGACGGAGAAAAGATTGAGAGCTGGAACGGCACTATTCTAAGACGACCCGATCCACAGGCCATATGGCCTTGGACAAAATCAGGGGTGTTTGATACTGTTCATGCTCATTATCACAGAAGTAAGGCCGGGGGAGGACAGTGGGAGTATAAAACTAAAATACCTCGGAATTGGACTATCAGCTACAAGAATTTAACCTTTAATGTAGAACCTACCGGATTTAAGCATACCGGTCTTTTTCCCGAACAGGCAGTTAATTGGGATTGGATGGCGGAAAAGATCAGAAATGCCGGCAGGCCAATTTCTGTACTAAACCTCTTTGCATATACAGGAGGTGCTACATGTGCCTGCCTTGAGGCAGGAGCATCTGTATGCCATGTGGATGCCTCAAAGGGGATGGTGGCATGGGCAAAAAAAAATGTTGAACTATCAAATCTTACCGACAAGCCTATTCGCTTTATTGTGGATGACTGTATGAAATTTGTTCAAAGAGAGATTAGACGAGGTCGATATTACGATGCGATTATAATGGACCCTCCTTCTTACGGAAGAGGCCCTAACGGTGAACTTTGGAAGCTTGAAGATGAGTTGTTTTCACTGGTAAATACTTTAAAGGATGTTATGAGCAGCACTCCCTTGTTCTTTCTTTTAAACTCTTATACGACGGGTTTCTCCCCTCAGGTCTCGGCCAATATGCTGGAACTGGTTCTCAGGAGGAAATTCGGAGGGGAAGTTACTTGTGACGAGTTGGGACTGCCTGTTAACGATTCATCGATAATTCTTCCCTGCGGAAACAGTGCGCGCTGGGATATATAAAAAAGCGTATAATTTTATAGTATTAAAATAAATCATAATATGAATTTTTTATACGAATAGGAATTTAAATTATATTGTGGATGATAAAACACTTTAATGGTATAATATCCGAATAAAGAATAGGTTGTTAATTTGAAAGGAAGGATTCTTAATTTCCTATGGAAAATGAAAACAAAAGGTTAAATCTTATCATTGACTCATTGGAGGATAGCAAAGCTAAGAACATTAAGGTTATTGATATTCATAATCTTACAACTATCGCTCATTATTTTATAATTGCAAGCGGTACTTCTGTCACTCATATAAAAGCTCTTAATGATAATCTGGTTGAAAAGCTATCAGAAAACGGAGTAAAGCCTTTACGGGTAGAAGGATATAATCATGCAAGATGGATACTGCTGGACTATGGTGATGCAGTAGTTCACATCTTTCATGAGGAAGACAGAGAATATTATGGTCTTGAGAGACTTTGGCAGGACGGGGAGCCTGTTAATTTTTAAAACACATTATATATGGGATGCAAATTATCGGAGGTTATAAAAAATGAGTTATTCAAGAGAAATAGATATAAAGTGGCAGAAAATATGGGAGGAAAGCAAATTATATAAGTTTGACCGCAATAAGCTGGATAAAAAGCTTTATTGCCTTGAAATGTTTTCCTATCCATCGGGGGCCAAGCTTCATGTAGGCCATTGGTATAATTTCGGCCTTACCGATTCATGGGCCAGAATGAAGAGGATGCAGGGTTATAATGTATTCCATCCTCAAGGCTTTGATGCTTTCGGACTTCCTGCCGAGAACTATGCTATTAAGACCGGAATCCATCCTAAGGACTCAACTATGCAAAACATCGAAACCATGAAACGACAGCTCAAAGAAATGGGAGCTACCTTCGATTGGGATTATGAGGTTATAACCTGTGCCCCTGAGTATTATAAATGGACCCAGTGGATTTTCCTGCAGTTATTTAAAAAGGGCTTGGCATACAGGAAAAATGCTCCTGTTAATTGGTGCCCAAGTTGTAAGACTGTGCTTGCTAATGAACAGGTTCTGGATGGTGCCTGTGAGCGCTGTAATAGTGAGGTAACCAGAAAGAATCTTACCCAATGGTTCTTTAAAATAACCGAATACGCTCAGGAGCTTTTAGATTGTCTGCCCGGCTTGGATTGGCCTGAAAAAACAAAGAAAATACAGACTAATTGGATAGGACGTTCAGAGGGCGCGCAAATACAGTTCAAGGTGGAGAGTAATGACAAGTCTTCAGATATTGATTTTAAGGTATTTACAACCCGTGCCGACACGCTTTACGGTGTTACTTATGTGGTTTTGGCTCCGGAGCATGAGCTTGTTGATAAAATAACGACACCTGAGTGCAAAAATGCTGTGGAGGAATACCGTAAGCAGGTTAACAAGATTTCGGAAATTGACAGGCTTTCCACCACCCGAGAAAAAACCGGTGTATTTAGCGGGGCTTATGCCATTCATCCGCTTACAGGCGAAAAAGTTCAGATATGGGTGGCTGATTATGTTCTCGCAGGCTATGGAACCGGTTGTGTTATGGCTGTACCTGCCCATGATGAAAGAGATTATGAGTTTGCCAAGAAATATGGATTAGATATAATTCGTGTTATTAAAGGAAAAGAAAATATTGATGATACTCTTCCCTTTACGGAGGATGGAATTCTAACCGGAAGCGGTGAATTCGACGGGGTCACATCAGAGGAAGGCCGCCTTGGCATTGTCGGTAAACTCGCAAAGGAAAGTAAGGGTGAGCTTAAGGTTACCTATCGTATAAGGGATTGGCTTGTTTCAAGACAACGCTATTGGGGTGCACCCATTCCTATTATTCATTGTGAAAAGTGCGGTACTGTACCTGTTCCCGAAGAACAGCTGCCCGTTGAGCTTCCCTACAACGTATTATTTACTCCAGATGGAGAATCTCCTCTTGCCAAATGCGAGGAGTTCATCAATGCAACTTGCCCCTCATGCGGAGGCCCTGCAAAGAGGGATTCCGACACATTGGATACATTTGTTTGCTCGAGCTGGTATTATTTAAGATACCCGGATAATAAGAACGAGAAGGAAGCTTTTAACCCCGAATGGATAAATAAAATTCTTCCCGTAGACAAATATGTGGGCGGGGCTGAGCACGCAGCAATGCATCTTCTTTATGCTCGATTCTTTACAAAAGCATTGAGGGATATGGGTTATCTTAATTTTGACGAACCATTCATCTCTCTAATTCACCAGGGTAGCATTTTAGGCTCTGACGGACAAAAAATGTCTAAGTCAAGAGGTAATACTGTAACTCCGGATGAGTATATAAGTAAATATGGATCAGATGTATTCAGAATGTATTTGGCCTTTGGTTTTGCCTATATTGAAGGAGGCCCTTGGAGCGATGACGGTATAAAGGCTATAGATCGCTTTGTAGGACGTATTGATAGGATGATTGAGAAGCTTATTTCTGAAAGAGGAAAAACGTCCTCTAATGCTATGGGAGCAGATGAGAAAGAACTTAATTTTGTTAGGCATAATACCATAAAGAGTGTTTCTCAGGATACCGATCAGTTCCAGTTTAACACCGCAATCGCAAGGCTTATGGAGTTGGTAAATGCTATTTATAAATATGATTTTCTGAACGTAAAAAACAGAGGCTTGCTTGAAGATACCATAAGGGATTTATTAAAGTTGCTTTCTCCTTTCGCCCCTCATTTTGCAGAAGAGATGTGGCAAACAATTGGAGAAAAAGAGTCAATATTTAACCAGAGCTGGCCGTCATATGACGAGAAAGCTCTTGTTAAGGATGAGGTTGAGCTTGCTGTTCAGTTTAAC
>CAZPIS010000042.1:1444-9686 GCA_964586745.1 uncultured Ruminiclostridium sp. | reverse complement strand
CCGGCATAGAGTATATGCCGCCAAGAGATGATTCAATATCATCAAATGAAGAAATTTCATCAGGCAGAGCTATCTTATTATCATTAAGGTACTGTTCCAATTTTTTAAAGGTGATATTGTACTGGACAAGCCCGGACTCTTCAAATTCATCAGATTTACCTATACAAGGTGAAATGGCCGCTATTTTGTGACTTATTCCTTTATATTTACGCATATACAGTGCCGTACATAGCATGGGACTATGAACTGGTGAGAGCTTATCAATTATTTCTGTTCTATAATGGGTTATGTAGTTGACAATGGCGGGGCATGGCTGTGTGATAATAGCTTTTGGTTTATATTTTTTGATGTATTGAATATGAGCCCAGGTACATATATCAGCTCCTAAGGAAACATCATAAACATTTTTAGCACCAAGCCTGCGCATTAGCGCTATTATTTTGCCTAAATCTTGACGGTGATTTGTTCTGCT
Source organism: uncultured Ruminiclostridium sp. (assembly GCA_964586745.1). Taxonomy (GTDB): domain Bacteria; phylum Bacillota; class Clostridia; order DSM-8532; family DSM-8532; genus DTU059. The sequence goes on along the minus strand of CAZPIS010000042.1, from coordinate 9,214 downwards.
GGCCGGTGCTATAAAAAGAGAAATTTCTTCACCGTTTTTGATATCATGGAAAAATCTTTCCGTGTCGTCTTCATAATACCTAGCACCATGGGGGCAAGCCTTAATGCATGCGCCACAGTGAATGCATTTTGTTGGATCAATTTTAATCCGATTGTTTTCTCCGTCTAGAAATGCAATATTTGCTTCTTCGACAGGACATACGCGTATACATCGATTGCAGCCTTGGCAGAGCATAGTATTGGTCTTAATCAGTTCCTTCATAATAACAACTCCCCGGTAGTTTATAATGCAGCCAATAGAAAAAGAATTTCTGGTAGAATGCTAATAAATTTATACCCTTTTTATTTGATTTAAATTGTGAATTTAATAATTTTTTGTTTTATTTTTAACAGAGATTGAGACATTTTTTTGTTTTCTTTAGGTTGCCCTAATTATTATACTAACTAACTTACGCGCTGCCGCAGACATTGAGACACTCTTTAGAAAGCAGAACCCGATGGATCTTTTGGGAATCTCATCATTTAGTTTTATTTTATAGAGGTCTCCATTATCAAGATAATCCTTTGAAAACTCATCAATTACACAGGAAATACCAAAATTATATTTCGCAAACTCAAGAAGCAGGTCATGGGATCCCAACTCAATTTCAGGCTGCAACTTTATCCCTTTGGATAGCAAATATTTCTCAACATACTGCCTGGAGTTTGATTTACTTTCTAGAAAAATCATTGGATATTGGATAAGTTCTTCTAGAGTTATATTACTCCGGCAAAGACTTTTATACTTTTCTCCGCATACAAAGATATCATGAACATCAGAACACTTTTGAATCTCAAAGGCAGAATCCTTAACAGGAAGATTGCAAAGGGCTATGTCAATTTCGCCTGATTTTAATAAGTTTAATAACTCTAAAGTTGTTCTGTTAATAATTTTTAATTTTATATTGGGTGAGTTTTTATGGAACTCTTCTAAATATGGCAGAAGAAAATAGCGTGAGATGGTATCACCAACACCGATTTTCATTTCGCCCGCTAGTAAATCTAATGATTCGGAGAGCTTTTTCTCACCCACTTCAATCAGATTAATAGCAGAGCCTGTATATTCATAAAGGAGCTGACCATCAGTTGTGAGAATGACACCCTTTGATGTTCTGGTAAATAACCTTGTACCAAGTTCTTTCTCCATATTCATTATTGCCTGGCTGACGGCGGGTTGGGTCATGTAAAGGGTTTTTGCCGCCTTAGAAAAGCTTTTGTCTTTTGCGACCTGACAAAAAACCCGATAGTTATCTAGCTTTAGAATCATATAACTACACCTTATATCTAATATTAATAGTATTGATTTTACTTATATCATATTTGTCTGTATAATACAACTGTAGTTCATGTATATGGAGGAAATTGCATTATGGAAAGAATTGTAGGAACTATTTCGAGGGGTCTTCGAACTCCGATAATAAAACAAGGGGATGATGTAGCACTGATTGCATCGGAAACTCTATTAAAAGCATCCAAACAGGAGGCCTTTGTCATAAGGGACAGAGATGTTATAGCTGTTACCGAATCAGTGGTTGCTAGAGCTCAAGGTAATTATGCCCATATTGATGCAATATCCAAGGATATTAAAGATAAATTCGGGGATGATACGCTGGGGGTAATTTTTCCAATTCTGAGCAGAAACCGCTTTGCTGTATGTTTGAGCGGTATCGCCAAAGGGGTAAAGAAGATAGTTTTAATGCTTAGTTATCCAGCCGATGAAGTAGGTAATCATCTTATAGACGCCGATATTATGGATGAAAAGGGAATAAATCCATGGGTGGATGTGTTAACAGAAAAAGAATATCGCGATATATTCGGATACAAAAAACACACATTTACCGGAGTTGATTATATTGATTATTACAAAACACTAATACAAGAAAAGGGCTGTGAGTGTGAAGTAATCTTCTCAAACAATCCTAAAACAATTCTAAATTATACAAAGAGCATTCTTTGTTGCGATATTCATACAAGAAAGCGCACAAAGAAAATTTTGAATCAAAACGGCGGAGAAAAAGTCTTTGGTTTGGATGATATACTGAATTATTCGGTAGACGGAAGCGGATATAATGCTGATTATGGTCTTCTGGGGTCTAACAAGGCTACTGAGGATACTGTTAAACTGTTTCCGAGGAATTGTCAGGAGCTTGTTGACAAGATTCAAAAAATTATCAAGGAAAAGACCGGAAAGATTATTGAGGTTATGGTTTACGGCGATGGAGCATTCAAAGATCCGGTAGGGAAAATATGGGAATTGGCCGATCCGGTTGTTTCCCCGGGATATACTAAGGGGCTTGAAGGTACTCCTAATGAGATAAAGCTAAAATATCTGGCAGATAATAACTTTGCCAATCTTAAGGGTGAAGAACTTGATAAAGCCGTATCCGGATATATTCATAATAAAAAGAACGATCTTGTCGGTAAGATGGAGTCCCAGGGTACTACCCCAAGACGATTGACAGATTTAATCGGATCGTTGTGTGACCTTACTTCGGGAAGCGGTGATAAAGGAACCCCCATAGTTTTTATACAAGGATATTTCGATAATTTTTCGGAATAATAACCTTACTTGACCGGCAATAACTGCATTTCAGAATAAAAAACACGCACGTATTCATATTAAACATGCGTGTTTATTTTAACGCTTGATTAATATATCCAGAATCAATGAGCCAAAGAACATCATTATCCAAAATCTGAAGGAATAGATAACAATCCACTCAATTATTTTTGTTTGTTCACCAAAATAAAAATATCCGTTTATAAAAGAGATTGAGATAAAAAGAGCCAGCAAAAGGAAAGCTAAAAATACAATAGCACCTATTTTCAACACAACCTTGCTATATTTATTAAGCTCTGTAAATTTTTTAACGGCAATATTAACCAGAGCCCGAAAGCGGCTTGTATTATTTCTTTCATTCATAAAATGACCCCCATAAAATAAACTCACTACCCTCCACCTTAAGAGGTGGGGGAAAACTCTATTCTCGTTATAAGATAACATAGGGTAATAACAATTATCAATTAATAAAATATGGAATCAATGTTATATAAGCCCTTTTAACCAACTTAATTCTTGACTTTTATAATAATAATAGATACAATTCTGCTATAAGTTATGAAGAATTATTTAATAATTTATATGACCGAAGGGTCAAATGGAGGGATTTTATGTATTGTACAAATTGCAACAAGTCCTTTACTGACGATTATAGCTTTTGTGATACCTGCGGAGGAAAGCTTGAAAAAACTAATGAAACAGAGGCTTTCCAACCTGTAGCACCTCAGCCCGTAGCCCCTTCTCAGCCGGAATACCGACCAAATCCTACCCCTACATATCAGGCGCCGCCTGCAGCTCCTACATATCCATCTCAAGCTCCCGTTGTTAATAACAAACAGAGCAAGACCGTTTCCGTTGGCGCATGGATAGGAATACTTTTTCTAAATATTATACCTTTTATTTTCGGGGTAATCTATACTTTAGCAGTGATAGTTTCTACTTTGTTGAACTTAGATAATATTACACCTGTAACAATTGCATTTTTAGCATTTGCTGTGTTTTACATAATTCTTTTATTTGTTTGGGCTTTTGGAAATCCCAAAGCACGCTCATTAAAGAATTTTGCAAAAGCTACTCTTATTATGACGGTTTTAATAGTACTTCTTGTTATTATCAGCTATTTCACATTAGGTGATTCTATTAATGAAATGGTTCCTCAATTAGAGAATTTTGATTTTAATTTTGATTTTAATTTGTAGTGTGTAATACTGTATAAATTGTATAAAAACTGTAGATTTTTTTAAGATAGAGCTATCCTTGTGATAGCTCTATTTTATAGAAACCTTTAATTTCTTATTATTAAATACCGTGATATTCACGGTTAAGAATGATTAGTTTTTTCGGCCATCATCTTAATAAAAAGCTCAGCGATTGTAGGGTCAAATTGCTTTCCTACACCCTCTTTAATTACATCGATTGCTCTCTGTTTTCTATCTGATAACGTAAGGTCTCCTCTGTTCAAAACACGTTCATAGGTTTCCACGACTGAAATAATTCTTGATAACAGAGGAATTTGTTCGCCCTTAAGGCCCCTTGGGTATCCTTTACCGTCCCATCTTTCGTGATGGTTGTATACATATTCTGCCAAATCTATTTTATCATCAAATAGACTTAAAATACGATAACCAACAACAGGATGATCCTGCATAATTTCCAGTTCTTCATCTAATGAGACTTCCTCTTTAAAGAAGTTTTCATCAAGTGTAATTTTACCTATATCATGTAAGTAACCTGCTCGCTTTAATTTATTGATTTCCGGTTCCGAGAGCGGTAGAATAGATCCGAATTTACCGCACAATTCACTTGTCATTATCGAGTGTTGCTTTTCTCTATCGCTCTTCGAATGTAGCTCATCAACAATAGCATTAATAATATCTTTATTAACCGATTTGCGGTTCATGGTCTTGTCCTTATACATCTCATTTTCAGCATTAGCCATAATGTCTTCCAATGACTGCTCGGGACTCCTTTTTGTATCAAGGCCAAGAGAAATACTGCACTTAATTGCCGCCACACGAGCACTTAAAAATTCTGTTTTAATTCGTGAAATTATCTTCTCTGCATTTTCTTCACTTGTATTTGGTAAAAGGATAATAAATTCATCTCCTCCTACACGAGCAATAATATCATTCTCTCTGCAGGATTTCACAAGTATCTCGGCAGATTTTTTTATCAGCTCGTCTCCTGCGGTATGTCCGAATATATCATTGGTCATCTTTAACCCGTTAATATCAGCAAAAATTAAAGAAAGTGGTAAATTTTCAGGGATATCAATATTTATGAGACTATCTTCAAAGTATCTTCTGTTGTAAAGCCCGGTCAGAGTATCATGACTGCTAAGATATTTAATTTCTGCTTCTTTTTGTTTTCGGTCGGTAATATCCATAAAGATCACAACTCCACCGACAACCTCACCATTTTTTATTTGAGGGTATGAGTGATACTCAACATCCAAGGCCGTGCCGTCGGCTCTCCAAAATACTTCATCATCTGTTTCAAAACCCTTACCTTGCTTAATTGACCGGAAAATCCTGCACTCATCAACAGGAAACACTGTCCCATCACGTTTTGTGTGATGAATATGGTGGTGCATATTTTTCCCAAGCAAGTCATCCTGGCTGTTATATCCCAGTAATTTAATGCAGCTCTTATTACAGAAGGTGCATTCTCCGTTAAGGTTAATTCCATAAATCGCTTCCGCGGTAGAATCCAATATAAGCTGTAGTTGGTTTCTGTTTTCTTTCGAATCTGTGTTTGCAATGTGTAATTCATCCGTTCTATCTTTTACAGCCGCCTCAAGATTATTTATAAGTAATTGCATTTTATCAGCTACTTCATTAAAGCTATGCGATATTCTTCCGATTTCGTCATTTCTGACAATATCAACTCTCTTTGTCAAATCCCCGGAGGATAAGGAAGCAGAGGCTTGTATCAGTTTATCCATAGGTTTAAGCATTCTTGAGATTATAGTTATAAATATTGTTAACGACAATAACAATGCTATACCAGTTAAAAGTACAGCCCAAAGTATACTTCGAGCCATAGGTGTAATAAGAAGCTCTTCAGGAATTGATGAAACAAGAACCCAATTTAGACCCTCCATATTAATTTCTTTTACATCTATATAAAAATTTTGGCCTTTGCCTTTATAAAAGAAGTGCTGTTCGTGATAATTATTATATTTTTTATATGCTTCCTTCAAATCAGAATTTTCAACAATATCAATGTCATGCCTTTTTAAGGTGCCATCCGAAAGAACAGTAAAATTATCAATTCCCATAGAATTTGCAATCAAAGCATTTGAGCCTTTCTCAAGAATAACAGCATCACCTTGGTATTTGGTTACCGCTTCCTTCAGGTATTTACCAATATCGGTAAGCAGCATGTGAGTCCCAAGAACCCCCTTAAGTTCGCCGGTTATATTATAAATAGGGCTAGCAAACGATATGGTTAAGTCGTTCATTACAAAATGCTTATAAATAGGGGAGAAAGTAGGCCCTCCTGCTGTTTCAGCAGTTTTATACCATGCTCGCGTGCGCGGATCAAATGAACCGGCCTTAAGGACTAGGTTGCCCACGGTCATATCCTCGTTTACAGAGTAATACCATGAATCCCCACCTGTGCTGGCATTATTCCGCATTATTTCAATAACATTTTTTTCATTCCTGCGAGCTCCGTAATATTCACCATCTATATTTCCATAGCTGAAGCTATATATTTCATTATCATGAGATTTCAAAACACCAATAAAGAATTTTTCCCGGAGTACCTCGTCCGATAAATTAAGAATTCCATTTTCGATGATTTTGCGATTAACCTCATTTATATGCTCAGGTACATGCATAAAAGAATATATTTGATTATATATGCTCTCATTAAGATCTTCAGCAATACTCTCAGTTGTCTGCTTAGCCGAAGAGAACCAGTTTGAGAAAATCAAATATCCGATACTGCATATTGATATAAGCATAGCTAAAATAAAAATAATAATAATTATACTCTTGATTGAGATACTGCTTCTATTATGTTTCACAAGCCTCGCCACCCTTTCTAAGAACGGCTGTCATTTGGCAATCATTAATTTTCATCTGGAATCGGATTCCAGCGGTGAAGCATATTTAGGCTCCATCTGACTTTTTAATAAACTCTTGGCTGTGATGAAATAATAATTATCGAATGTTATGAAACTTAAACCATTATTTGAACATTCGTCAATTTGTATTCTAAGTTTATGACGAAAAGATTTATATGTCAATAAAATTTGCACATTGGGATATTGGAGGAATGGCTTTATATGCATGGTTAACACATATTTAGATTGAATATTATTCTACCTTTTGAAGTACAAATATTATATTGTTTTTGAATGATTGAAGTTACTCATACAGTATTCGACAGGAATTCAATGCTAGACTTAGTTTTGGTTTGGTATAGGGAGTGTGGACGAAAACCTGTACCTGATTATAATCAGTAAAATAATCAGTAAAATAATTAAATTGCTTATAGACAAGTAAATTTTCCTATGATAGTATATTAAAAATACCTTGAAAGGAAGAGTTTATGTCGTACAATATAAAAAAATATAAAAGTTCATACCATGTACCGACAGAGGATATCGGGTCAATACTTCTTTTCCTTTCAACAAATGAATTAAATATAAAAATTTTTATTTTTTAAAATAGTAAGATTTAGGTCTTACTATTTTTTTTGCTGCAGCAACCTACTGCTGCGGCCGTCAAGGCTGGATTATATAAACCCTTAGAATATGGAAAGGCGGAAAAATAATGAAGCTGAGCTCAAAGGATCTTTTAGGGTTAGAGAATATGGGAGCAGACGAAATCACATTTATTCTTGAAACTGCAAGAGAAATGAAAAAAATCGTAAATAGCTCCATGAAAAGAGTAAATTATCTTCAAGGCAGATCAGTTGTCAGTTTGTTTTATGAAAACAGTACCCGCACAAGAGTATCATTCGAACTGGCCGCCAAATACATGGGAGCACAGGCGGTTAATGTTTCCGTAGCTACAAGCAGTGTGGCAAAGGGTGAAACGCTTATTGATACCGGAAAGACTCTCGAAGCTATGGGAACTGATATTGTAATAATAAGGCACAATCTATCAGGTGCGCCTCATCTTCTGGCCAGAAATATCAAGGCTTCGGTTATAAACGCTG
>CAZPIS010000042.1:0-1434 GCA_964586745.1 uncultured Ruminiclostridium sp. | reverse complement strand
TGCATGAGCATCCTACTCAGGCTCTTTTGGATATGATGACAATGCAGGAAAGCTTTGGAACATTAAAAGATCTTAAAGTGGCAATAATCGGGGATATATATCATAGCAGAGTGGCAAGAAGCAATATCATAGGGCTGACTAAAATGGGTGCTCAGGTTAACTTGTTTGCTCCCTCGACACTGATACCCGTTGGAATTGAGAATTTGGGCGCAAAGGTATTCCCGAGTATTGAAGATGCGGTTGCTGACTGTGATGTAGTAATGGGTTTAAGGGTTCAGCTCGAAAGACAGAAGAAGAGCCTGTTTCCTACAACAAACGAATACTCAAGATTTTTTGGGATTAATCCTGAAAATATAAAAGGAGCTAAACCCAATGCCATGTGGATGCATCCCGGACCCGTAAACAGGGGAGTAGAGATGACTTCAGCAATAATTGATGCAGATAACTCGGTCATTAATAAACAGGTTACGAATGGTGTTGCGGTAAGAATGGCACTGCTCTATTTACTAACAGGGAGGGAAGAACTATGAAAACTTTAATTATAAATGGCACAGTTATTCAAAACGATGAAACAAAAAAGACAAATATTCTTATAGAGGATGGCATGGTAATTTTAACTCAAACTTCTTGTGAGGTAGAGGCTGAAAATATCATTGATGCAGATGGTCTTTATATTCTTCCTGGCCTTGTAGATGCTCACTGCCATCTTAGAGATCCGGGATTTGAGTATAAGGAAGATATTGTATCAGGTACAAAAAGTGCTGCAAAAGGAGGATTCACCTCAATTGCCTGTATGCCCAATACAAAACCGGTTGTTGATAATGCAGCAGTGGTACGCTACATCATAGAGAAATCCCAAAAAGAAGGATGTGTTAATGTTTTTCCCATAGGTTCCATAACCAAGGGTTTAGAAGGGATAGAGCTTTCTGAAATGGGAATCATGCAACAGGCCGGTATAGTAGCAGTATCGGATGACGGTAAGCCGGTAATGAACGGGGATGTGATGAAGAAAGCTTTAATCTATGCAGGACAGTTTAATTTGCCTGTTATTTCTCATTGTGAGGATTTAACTCTTACAGACGGTGGTAGCATGAACGAGGGATTTACGTCCACTATGCTTGGATTAAGGGGTATACCCGCTTCTTCAGAGGATGTTATGGTTGCACGAGAAATCCTTTTATCTGAGTACACAAAGGTTCCGGTACACATTGCACATGTATCTACAAGAACATCAGTTGACTTGGTGCGACAGGCCAAAAAACGCGGAGTAAAAGTAACAGCAGAGACCTGTCCTCACTATTTTACTTTGACAGACAAGGCATGCCAAAACTATGACACTAATGCAAAAATGAATCCGCCACTTAGAAGTCAGGAGGATTTGGAGAGCGTTATAGAAGGATTAGTGGATGGCACCATAGATATTATTGCAACAGA
>CAZPIS010000041.1:0-9707 GCA_964586745.1 uncultured Ruminiclostridium sp. | reverse complement strand
GTCTCTGATATCGTTATAGTCTTTTTCGTCAAGGGTTGCATAGGGTGCCGTGTTAATAAAGAGATAATAATCCTTAAATTTGGAATCTCGTGCCATATAAGTATCAAGGGCGTTATATACCATTCTTTTTTCTAATATAACATAATGCCCGGAAGCTTCGGCATCATCAATCAAATCTATAATGTTACTGTATGCGGGATTTACCGGTCGTGATAAGGCCTCAAAGCCGAAAAGCTCACCGGTACTTAAAGACACAATGGGCTGGAAAACGACTTTCAATTGGTTTCTGTCAATAATATCCTTAATAAATGTTCGTCTTAAAGATGCCATATGTGCCTCTTCAAAACGCTCATAGTTAAATTCATTAGGACTCATAGCCATCTCACGCAAAGCTTCATGCTCTGCAAAGGCTGCAAATTCAAGTAACTCGGAGGGAGTTTTCCCATGTATCTTTGAAGCAGAATATCCCATTACCATTGGGAAACTAACTGCAATGCCGTCTACCTCGCCTATATATTTCTCAATCTTGCTTATTACATCGGCAGCTTCCTTTTCAAAGATCTTTAGATCTTTTACTCTCTTGACAATAAGAAGAAAATCAGAGCCCCACCACCTTAAAGGAATCATATCGACTGTTATAAATTTTTTCATGACTTCTGCGCATACGCGAATATAGCTGTTTCCTGATACCATCCCAAAACGTTCTTGAAATTCCTGATACCCTGTAAGCCCTAAATAGGCAAAAATCACATGCTCATTTTCTTCACACTCAGCAATTGCCTTTCCTCCTACCTCAGATAAGGCGTTACGGTTATAAAAACCGGTTATATTGTCATGTATTGTGCGTTCTTTTTCTGCATTCCTACTTTTAACCTCTCTGGTAATATCAGTGATGGCACCGGTTATTCTTGTTTTATCCTTTGTCGGGCGCCCCCAGAATTTTAACCAATGTTCCTTCTCTTCTTTTCCCTTAACACTGCATTCAAAATTCATGTCGCTGTCTTTTGTAAGACACTTTTCCACATACTTATTAAAATCAATTAAGGCAATATTAAAATTAAAATTCTTAAAAAGATTTTCTGCACTGATTTCTGTAGTTTCGGTATCACCTGATAAGGCCGCTATCATGCCCGAAATAAAAGTAAAATCAGAGCTTTTGATATCATATTCAAAAAAATCAAATACTAGATCAGCTTCTCTAAGAGTCCTCATCTGCCTGTAGAACTCAGATATGTTTTCTGAGAGGCGTTCATTTTTCTCAATTTCTGATTTTAGTCTTTTATTCTTTTCATTTAGATTATTGAGTGAATAATTTAGAGCTGCCAAGATAGTCATCATATTCATTTTCGCTGAGCCTTCCTCGGCAGACGAAATTTCCATTTGTACATCTTTAAGAGATTTATCAAATTCGAAAAAAGCCTGGTCATTACTTTTAAAAATAAAATATTGAAGTATAAAATTCAGACCGACAATTACAGTAAGTATTCGCAGTAACCAAAAGAAAGAATCGAAGTTATATGTGAGAAAATCTGTTTTGACGCCAAATATGGGTAAAAGAGATATTAATACCAACCCTGTAATGGAGGTGAGGTAAATAAACCAACTAATATAGCGTAAAGCAATAATCTGTTTTGTCTTACGTAAAAAATTCATCCGGCTGTTTACCCCTTAAACCTGAATACTATGCTATTATTGTTTATTATTATTCATAATATATTATCGGCTTCATTACCACAAAAGCATTAACTAAAATATATCATTATTAATAAATTTTTAACAAAGCAGCGGTGCCGTTCAATCAAATCTTTTAAAAGAGAGCTTGCGGAAAAGCTTTCGACAAGTCATACGTTAATAATTATAAATTAAGCTTCCATAAGTTTATTGGAATTTTTAATAACAACCTGTGAAATACTACATTCTATTAGCAATTTAGTAATGAAAGGTATTACTATATGGATGCGAAAAAGATGAATCACTACAAGTATTTATTACAACAACACAAAGAAAACCGAGAGGATATCATAGACGACATGGAAACGCTGTCTTTGGGTGATAATGATAATCACGCCTCAAGTGAGCTTTCCAGCTATGATAATCATCCTGCCGAGATTGCCAGCGAGCTTTTTGACAAGGAGCATCAAATGGCTCTAAAGAAGCTCGAACAACATGAAATAAAGGAGTTAGAACGAGCAACAAAAAAAATCATAGACGGTACCTATGGTATTTGTGAGAGCTGCGGTAAGGACATAGACCCAAAACGGCTTGAATTATTGCCACAAGCAAAACTTTGTATTGAATGTGCCAGGGAATCTGATGCCTATATTGCTGATATTAAGGGGGATATGAAGAAAAGGCGCCCTTCGGAAGAGCAGGTTATTCAATCATCCAATATTAATGACAGTGCCAGGGGAGAACAGTTTAATGATCTTATGGAATACGGCTCCTCCGATTCGCATCAGGACCGGGGTGGTAAAATAGTTCAATAAAAATTATATACTCCAAAAGGCTGATGATTATTTTTATCAGCCTTTTATTGCGCTGTAGACAGTATTTTATTATGCATGAAGTGTAAAAATTGATATAATACTTTTAACCTTTAATTATGGTCGATAATACTAGTATCGAGGAATTAGTGATATGATTTATGAACATTCAATCAGAACCGATCGTGAGAATCTCTACAATATAACTTCTCATGTTCGTGATGCAATAGCTAAAGATGGTGTATCAAATGGAATTTGTATAATATACTGTCCCCATACCACCGCCGGAATTACAATAAATGAAAATGCAGACCCTGATGTGGCGCATGATATTCTGTTTGGACTAAATAAAGCATTCCCTGATCGGAGTGAATTCCGTCACGGGGAAGGCAACTCAGCTGCCCATCTTAAATCAAGCTGTGTCGGCGCAAGTCAAACAGTAATAATTGAAAACGGACAAATGGTCCTTGGAACATGGCAGGGTATCTATTTCTGTGAATTTGACGGCCCCAGAGCACGTAAATTTTATGTAAAGGTAATAAGAGAAAAATAATCAACTGTTTGTCACAATGCAGGCGCTAAGACATCCCGGAAGAGATCATGTTTACTTTGGGATACTATTAGCATATAATAATAGTCACAAAAAATACCGATAAAATACACTATATACATAATAATTGCAACGAAAAGGTGTGGAATTGATATGGAAGAAATGGAAAGAAAACAGAAAAATTTTATAGAGGAAATAGTTGAAGAGGATTTAAGCTGCGGACGGGTTGAAAAAATTCACACTCGTTTCCCGCCTGAACCTAATGGCTATCTTCATATAGGCCACACCAAAGCTATGTGCATAGATTTTGGAATCGCCAAAAAGTACGGCGGAAAGTGTAATTTACGCTTTGATGATACCAATCCGACCAAGGAAGATGTAGAATATGTGGATGCCATAATTGAAGACATCAAATGGATGGGCTTTGATTTTGAAGATAGGCTATATTACGGATCCGATTACAGCGAAAAGATTTATAACTACGCAGTAGATTTAATAAAACGAGGTTTGGCTTATGTGGACGATTTGAATGTCGATCAAATCCGCGAATACCGGGGAACATTGACCGAACCGGGTAAAAATAGCCCTTGTCGGGACAGATCTATTGAGGAAACCCTTGATCTTTTTGAAAGAATGCGCAACGGCGAATTTGAAAACGGCGAAAAGGTTTTAAGAGCAAGAATAGACATGTCCTCTCCTAATATAAATATGAGAGACCCTGTTATTTACAGAATAAAGAAAGAGCATCACCATCGTACCGGGGATACATGGTGTATATATCCCATGTATGACTTTGCCCATCCGCTGCAGGACTCAATCGAAGGTATCACTCATTCCCTATGCTCTATTGAATATGCGGATCACAGGCCTTTATACGACTGGTTTTTAGAGAAGCTGGAAATCAAAAATCCTCCTCATCAATATGAATTTTCAAGGCTTAATATAAATTATACTGTCATGAGTAAGAGAAAACTCAGAGAACTCGTGGAAAAAAACTATGTCTCAGGCTGGGATGATCCCAGAATGCCTACACTTTGTGGTTTAAGGCGTCGCGGCTTTACCCCTGCCTCTATAAGAAATTTCATTGATCTGGTGGGTGTATCGAGAACCAACAGTATTGCCGACTGGGGTCTTTTGGAACATTGTGTCCGGGAGGACCTTAATAAAACAGCCGACCGGGTAATGGGCATATTAAAGCCATTAAAGGTTGTTATAGAGAATTATCCGGAAGATAAAACCGAGGAACTTGACGTGGAGAACAATCCTGAAATACCTGAAAGAGGAACCCGAAAAGTACCATTTTCCCGAGAAATATATATTGAACAGGATGATTTTATGATTAATCCTCCGTCTAAATATTTCCGCCTTAAGCCTGATGGCGAGGTGCGTCTGAAAAATGCTTATTTCATAAAATGCACCGGCTTTGAAACTGATAAAGACGGGAATGTGACTGTGGTAAAAGCTACCTATGACCCTGATTCAAGGGGGGGAGAATCTCCTGACGGACGTAAGGTTAAGGGAACCATACAGTGGGTTTCTGCCAAACATGCTATTGATGCCGAGGTTCGCCTATATGATATGCTGTTTAAGGTCGAAAGCCCGGACGAGGTTCCTGAAGGTGGAGACTACAAGGACAACTTGAATCCGGATTCCCTCACAATATTAAAAAACAGCAAGGTTGAGCCTGCCCTTATGGATGCCAAGCCTCTTGATCGCTTCCAGTTTTTAAGAATGGGTTATTTTTGTGTTGATAATAAGGATTCCAAGCCCGGGACACTTGTCTTTAACAAGACCGTAGGGCTAAAGGACAGTTGGGCTAAAATATCAAATAGAGTTTAAATAGCAATCATTCTAAATGGAACTATGCAAAATGAAGAATCTTTTTGTTGACTGACAAGATCCTTCGCAATGCTCAGGATGACAAATATAAGCTTACTTTACTGAAAGGGCAGTATAAACTGTCCTTTTTTTGTTATACTCTTCTATATTGTGGTAAATATATATAATAATTTTAATAAGGAAGTGAGACCATGAACAAAAAAGAAATTCGTAAAGTTACGGTAATAGGTGCCGGATTTGTAGGTTCCACAACAGCATATACTCTCATGCTGAACGGAATTTTTTCTGAGCTGGTACTAATAGATATTAATACGACCAAAGCCAAGGGAGAAGCAATGGACTTGAACCATGGTCTTCCCTTCGCAAAGCCGGTTAAAATATATCAGGGCAGCTATGAAGACAGCAAGGACTCCGATTTAATTATAATTACGGCAGGGGCGAACCAAAAAGAAGGCGAAACCCGCATAGATCTGGTCCACAAAAATACCGCTGTGTTTAAATCTATTATTTCAGAGATAGTAAAATACAACCACCCCGAGAATACCTTGCTGCTGGTTGTGACAAACCCTGTTGATATTCTGACCTATGTAACCTGGAAGATATCAGGCTTCCCAATAAATAGGGTTTTGGGTTCAGGTACCGTTTTGGACACTGCTCGTTTCAGATACCTGATTGGACAACACACGGGAGTTGATACCCGCAATGTTCATGGATATATTTTAGGCGAACACGGAGATACCGAGCTTCCGGCATGGAGCCTGACCTCAATAGCCGGTATGGCCATGGACACATACTGTTCAACATGCAACAAATGCGTTGACTGTAAGGACCTGGACAAAATATTTAATGAAGTAAAAAACTCAGCTTATGAAATTATAAATGCAAAAGGGGCAACTTACTTTGCGGTTGCTTTAGCCGTTCAAAGAATTGCTGAAGCTATAATGCGCGATGAACACTCAATTCTAACCGTATCGAGCATTCTGCAGGGTCAATATGGAATTTCAGATGTAGCTATCAGTGTTCCTACTGTAGTTGATCGTAACGGTATAAACAGGATTTTGGAGGTTCCGCTTGCCGAAAACGAACAAAAGCTTCTCAAAAATTCTGCTGATACTCTGAAAGGTATTATCAAAGAATTGAGAATTTAGGATTACATCAGGTTTACAAATAAACTTTTAATAATAAATAAACAATGGCGGTCCAAAAGGCCGCCATCAAAATATCTAAAATTACTTTATTTTGCTCTACTTATTTGTATCTACAAATACTCTTTCTCCGTCCTTAACCATGCCAAGCTTTTCTCTGGCTATTTTTTCAATACTTTCATCGCTGGAAATTTCATCTCGTTGCTCTAACAAACGCTGCTTTTCTTCTTCTTCTTTCGCAATTTTCTGTTCAAGTTGCTTTATTTCCAGATTAAGTATATATAAATCATTAGATTGGGAACTAAAAGTAAAGGTTGCATAAATCAGCACACCTGCAAGAAGCGGAACGAGCCACCATCCTTTTTTTGTCTTTCGTATTGACACCTTACATCAATCCCTTTTCATAAGTAAAAATATTAACAACAATATTATACCACTGTACAATTCATTGTAACAAGGTCTTTAGCCCTATTTTATGCCTATTTTTTAGTAAATGTATGCTTAAATCGATTAAAATCAATTCTTGCCTTATAGCTCTCTAATGCTGCACGATTTCTAATTTTTATCCATAATTTTTTAATATGGCAAATAAGACTTATGAAAATCGGCTTTAATATATTTATAAGCTTAATAAAAGGCCATAAAAGAATCTTTATCAGAGCGGCCAATAACCATAAAATCGGTTTGCTTAAAATGCTAAGATACAAAGCCCCCCCTATAAAGGTCCCGACATAAAAATACGCTCTGGTTTCACCGTCGCTGATGATATAGGACGACAAGAAAAATATAATGGCCGCAATAAACCAAAATATTATATCCTCAACGTGAACCATAGCAGTTTTAGTTCTTACTATACGTCGTTTCAATCTAAACATATCATAAATAAATGCTATAATAACACCTGCCGCTCCGGCCCCGCCAAATACCGTCAACTCATAAGCTACACTATTTTGCATATACTAAGCCGCCTCTCTATCTGAAAAGCCCCGAGAAGAAGCCTCCTTTTCTTTGATTCCCGGCGTTATCCATATACTCACATGAACCGATATCGCCTTCTACATCAAGCTCCGAGGTTTCCACATTAAGCTTGTTGATATGCATTCCCATGCCCCGAACCACTAAAATACCTAATTCGGTATCCAGTACGATGCAATCTTCATTAAAGCTTTCAACATGCCTTACCCCCGATATCATAAGGCGTCTTCTATCCTTTAGAATAATATTCTGTGCTCGTTGTTCAAAATTCTTTCGTTCCTCGGGCATAACAGCACCTCCTTTAAGCAAATAAAGCCCCGCCCTTGAATTTTATGCACAAGCTCTCCTTCATATTACCTATTGACCGGAAAATAGAAAACTCACCTTTTCGGTGAGTTTAGTTTTAAGTCTGAGCACTCGTTTACATGAGCTCATACATATCTATGCTTTCTTCCTTTTTAATATGCTCTGTTACCTTGAGTATTTTAAATTTGGTAAGATTTTCGCCAAATCGAATTTCAACAATATCCCCCACATTAACCTCCGACCCGGGCTTGGCCGTACGCCCGTTTATAGTAACCTTTTCCTTTGAGCAGGCTTCATTGGCCAGGGTCCTTCTTTTGATAATACGGCTTACCTTCAAAAATTTATCTATACGCACACTAAATCTCTCCTTTTTCTTCTCTTTCATTCATTTTCGACTGATCCCATAAAATGTCCATCTCACTAAGAGACATATCATCAAGCTTCTTCCCCTTTTCAGAGGCGCGGGTTTCCACAAATTCAAATCTGCGAATAAACTTGTTAACGGTAGCTGTCAGCGCAAGCTCGGGCTGAACTTTAAGAAATCTCGCGACATTTACTACCGCAAAGAGTAGGTCTCCCAGCTCTTCTTCAATATTAGCTTTATTCTCATTTTGGCACGCCTGCTCTAATTCAGCAAATTCCTCTTTAACCTTAAGCATGGCATCCTTTATATCATCCCAATCAAAGCCAACTTGAGCAGCTTTTTGCTGCACTTTGAAGCTTCTCATAAGTGCAGGTAGGTTACCGGGCACCTCCTTCAAAACCTGGGTCTGAGTTTTAAGCCCTTTCTCCTCCTTTTTGACCTTCTCCCAGATTGTCATCACATCATCAGAGGTTTCTGCTTCTTCATCTCCGAAAACGTGGCGGTGACGATTCACCATTTTTGCACTTACTCCATGGATAACATCACCAAAGTCAAATTGTCCGTTTTCCTTAGCAATTTGCGAATGGAATACCACCTGTAGCAGCAAATCTCCAAGCTCATCGCATAGCTTTGAAGGGCTTTCCTCATCTATGGCCTCTAAAACCTCATATGACTCCTCTATAAGATATCGTTTAAGACTTTTGTGATCCTGCTCCCTATCCCATGGGCATCCATTGGGAGCTCTAAGCATTGTCATGATTTTCAATAAATCATTATAATTATATCGTTCTTTTTTCATAAATTCCTCCGTTTTTTATCCTCGTTTAAGTTCAGATGTTCCAGTCAGCTTCTCAATACTCCTTGGCACGGCATCCTTGGAGTTTTTCCAATCCGCTTCGGAATTGCGGTAATCAAACATCTTTGTAAAGTAATTTACTTCCTCATTAATCCGTTTAAGCTCTGACAACTCCAATGATAACAGCTCGGTTAAAAACTCCGATTGCAATGCCGGGGAAAATACCTCTCTTGCCTTTATCAGCAGCACTTCTAAATGCTTTAAACAGAAACCCTTAGATTCATTGAATTTCTTTTTAAATTCGCGCTCACTTTTATACAGGTAAAGGGTGTTATCTATAAGCCTGTCCATGTTTATATCTATTTTCCGGCACACGGCACAGGTTGCTTTAAGTGTAGCAAGCTTATTAAGCAATTCATCTATGGTTTTTCCGGCAGCACTCTTTCTGCCCTTAAAATTTTCCGAAAAAGCTTTGAGTTTTCCCTTCCTCAATAAATCCTTAATTCCGTTTTCATACTTTGAATATATTTGTCCAAGGTCCTTGATTTGTTCGGACATATGGGTATCAATAACCAATGCCAAAGGCAGCCTATCCTTCTGAAGATTGTATAGCTTTGCAAAATGATTGGTACAAAAACCGGCATGATTTGTTTCAATCCTGAAATCCGGTTCCATCATGGCAGGCCCTAAGGTATATTCCAGTGCGTCATTCTCCAGTTTTCTTTCACAGACACAAAGCGGGCATTCGGTATCCTGTTCAAATGCCTCATTAATAGGTATTGTATATATTCTTTCTTTCACAAGCAATATCTCCAGATTCTGTAAAACAGCTCTCTACCAATGTGTATAGAATATCACAACTGGAAAAAATTAATCAAGGCATGATAACTGTTTTATATAGTTTTTTTGAAAAAACACTTGACTCTAAATTAGGTCTTTGCTATTATGTAATAGCGTCACGAAACGGCTCGTGACAAATTCTATGGCGGCGTAGCTCAGATGGCTAGAGCACGCGGTTCATACCCGCGGTGTCGTTGGTTCAACTCCTACCGCCGCTACCATAAGGCCCCATGGTCAAGCGGTTAAGACACGGCCCTTTCAAGGCTGTAACGGGGGTTCAATTCCCCCTGGGGTCACCAAAAAAGCGAGATGATAATAATCATCTCGCTTTTTTATGCATTACTAATGCAGATCATAAGAATAATGCGAACTAACGTGTGCTGTGCCAAATGTCATTCTGAACGAATTC